>NZ_CP137557.1:3455000-3755000 GCF_019249655.2 Segatella copri | reverse complement strand
TGTAGTTTAAGCTACCCAACCATGACATCATTGCAGCAGTATAGCTCATGCTGGAGTTGCTATTAGACTGGCCATTAGACAACTCAGGCAATGCAGCTGCATAATTCTGAGCAGAAGCATACAATATCAACAGGTCGCGCTTCTCTGTCTCAAAACCAGCCATTGCAGCAAGATTATGCTTACCAAATGAATGATTATAATTCAATGTTGTAGAAGAGGTAAGAGTCTTACTTGTATATACGCTACGAGAACCAATACCATTCTGAGCCTTACCATTTACACTCTTTGGAGCCCAGAACTCGCGGATACTGTTGCTCATATAGTCGAAACCAAAGACTGAACGTAAAGTCAAATCGTATGGCAACTTTAATTCACCTTCAACATTAGTCAAACTACGCATCAATTCTGCATCCAATGTCTCAGAACGATCGCCCTGATCTTTTACATCACCAAACATCAAGTTTGGATTAGAGATTGTAGATGAGAAAGAAGCACTTGCATTATATGAACCATCTTCATTCTTTACCTTGGCAGTAGGGTCCATTGAGAAAAGAACAGACATTGGTGAACTTGTACCAAATCCCTGTGCCTGGTCACCCTGATCACGGAAACCAGAAGTATTGGTAAATGAAAGCATTTCCTTTGCAGAAACCTTGAACCAGTCTGTTACTTTATGATCCAAATTCAAACGACCACTATAACGGTCAAAAGAACTACCCTTTACTGTACCATTCACCTTATTATAGCCAAAGCTGGTGAAGAATTTCGTACGGTCATTACCACCATCAATAGAAATCTGATGGTCTGTGGTGAAACCTGTGCGGTAAATTTCATTAAACCAGTCTGTTGTCTCATTAGAGTCATAATTACTAAAATAGCCAGATTGGATTTCAGCTAAAGCTGCAGCAGAAGCATCCATACCAGGATAATATGCTTTCAATGCATTTGGATACATTTCAAAATAGTTCTTGACTGCATCAGTCCAATACTCCTTCAACTCAGCACTATTCATGGTCTCGAATGCACTCTTTTTGGCAATGTTGCTCCAACCCATCTGCATATCATAGTTGACATGTGTCTTACCTTCCTTACCTCTCTTGGTAGTAATGATAATGACACCATTGGCTGCACGAGAACCATAGAGTGAAGATGCGGCAGCATCCTTCAATACGGTCATGCTTTCAATATCATTTGGGTTGATAGAAGACAAGATAGACTGAGAACGGGTATGACCACCAGCATTTTCCATATCACTATTTGATACAGGAACACCATCAATGACAAACAAAGGCTGAGTAGAGCCATTGATAGAACCAATACCACGAATCAAAATACTCTGGTCAGAACCTGGGTCTCCTGTAGAAGCACCAAGATTGACACCAGCCATTTTACCCTCGAGTGACTTAACAAGTGAAGACTTTGCTGCAGACATGTCCTTGTCCTTCATTACAGCAGCAGAACCGGTGAAAGAAGCCTTTGTTGTAGTACCATAAGCTACAACAACCACCTCATCCAAAGTCTTGTCGTCAGAAACCATAACAATCTTCATGTTAGAAGATGCCTTTACGGTCTGCGAGTTCATACCAATGTAAGAAATCTCCAACTTGGCTCCGGCAGGAGCGTTCAATGAAAAGTTACCGTCGATGTCGGTAACTGTACCTGTGTTAGTGCCTGCCACCTTGATGGAAGCACCGATAACTGGGCTGCCATCCTCAGAAGAGGTAACCTTACCAGAGATTTGACTTTGCGCAAATGCCATACCCGTACTCAGGGTGAGGCCTGCGACTAATGTCATGAGTCTTTTATCCATAATCTCTCTCGTTTTAAATAAATGAATATATATTTTTTTTCTCTTTATCTCGTTTCGGGCAAAACTTATATGAAAGTGTAACCCGCTTTTCAAAACTTACTTAAATTTCCTCAAATCCGCAACCGCCCTCATAAGATGACACAGAGGTCAAAAAGGTAGCGACACTGTGGCAAAAGAGGGTGCAACGCAGCAAAAATCGCCACAAAGACGCATTAAATCCCCTTACCCCACCATGCGACTTGAGGCAATACGCAAAATCACGACCATAAGTTGTCGGTGTCATCCAAAGTCATTCTGGAACACATCAGCATAAGCGTTGTTGCATGAATAGATATTCAGCACATACTGCCTTGATGTCCTGACCCATTTGGCTGGCACAGAGATGAACTTGAAGACAAACGCCTTGATGCGGCTTGTTGCTTTGAGTCCGAACCTCTTCACGTCAAGCCTCGCCATGATGAATTTATAGAAGTTGCGTATGAGTGCCGTAAGCAGAAGAAACACCGTGTTTTCTCCCATGAAGGATTTTGGAAGCCTGTTCCAGCCGAATCCGTTATTCATTTCATCGAAGATGCGTTCCTTCCCTCCACGGAGGTTATAGAATTTGACAATCTCTTTCTCGGAAGACTCGTAGTCATTTGTAAGGATGCAGCGGTAGGTGTATTCGCCTTCCCACAGGTCAATCTCACCGTCAATTCGCTTCTGCCTTTGGATTACAAGACGGTATGCCCTCCCTTTCCATTTCTCAACAAGAATGGAGTTCAGTTCAAACTCAATGCCGCCCAGTTCCTCTCTCTTCCACCCTCTGAGTGCAAAGATGTCATCGTAGAGCGAACCGCAGCGGTTGGCGCGGATATAGAAAGTCATGCAATGCTTTCCGACCTCTTCCACAATTTCCTCTGAGCAGGATCCGCAATCTGCCCTGAAACGATTGACTGTCAATCCTTTCTGTTCAATCCTCTCAAAGAATCTCCTCAACGTGTCCTTCTGGTGGAAACGAACGTTAGTGTTGCCGTCGCTGTTCTCTATGCCGACAATCATGTCGCCAATGACAGCCACACCTGGACGGTACCCGAGAAACTTCTTGTATGTGGGTTTCGCATCAAACTTCTCAGCCTCTATGAACTGGTGGTCGAAGTCAACGTCATACCCCTCGCCCTCTTTCAGCTGCCCTGTGGACAATAGGCAATTGAGGAGCAGTGTATTCAGCATGTCTGCCGTGTTGAAGTCGTAGGTCTTGCCAGTGTCGGATGTGTAGGAAATGTTATCCTGGGTCAGTTCCTTTATGGCTCTGAGAATCGTGTCGGCACTGCATGTGCGAAGTGTCGGATGAAGCGAGAGGTGATACATCAGATGAGTGGTGACATCCTCTATGCATGAGCCGCCACAGAAATAAACGCTCATAAGCGAACGGATGATTTCGCTGTATTGATAACCATACAGCCTACATCTCATACCGAGGGTTGAGTCGATTACAGATGAGAGATTGGAGTCAAATTGCTCCATTATTGAAAAAATTCCTCCAAAAGGAGAGAGTTTCTCAGATTTTATTGCTACCTTTGCCATGTCTGTCGGGTTTGATACATATTTTGATTTGCAACACTAAGATAGGTGAAAAATCTGACATGGCAAAATCCTGAGCAACTTTTTGTTGCTCAGGTACTTATAAAATAAGTTAAACTAAAATGCTGCGGAATTTAGGAATTTTAAAAATATTTTTAATCGGCTGCAAAATTACACATTATTTAGCAAACCACCAAACTTTTTTCTAGAAAAATAGTATTTCGACCGACATTTTATTATAAATATTCACTTTTTATTCACTTTTTCTACAAAATAACAAGATTAAGGCGACAGTTTAGCTAAAAACTGCCACCCATCTTGTTTTTCTAGCTTTCTGCTTCCAATTCCTTACCCAAAGCAAAAAGCATATAAAGAGGTATATTGATCGTTTTAGAAGCCTCATTCTTCTCATACATCAGAAGACTGGTACGGAGTGCCCACTTCGGTGAATACTTCTCCCTGTATAATTTAAGGCTTTTTGCATTCATCGTCACTCCTGCCTTTACTTCCAACGGATAAACATCCCAGCCATCAGAAACGAGGAAATCTATTTCGGCTGTAGCAGAGGATGACCAATAGTAATTGGTTTCCAGAACATCAGAGTAATTCTGAAGTTCCTGACAAACGTATTGCTCCGTCAAGGCACCCTTAAACTCTTCAAAAATCCTGCTGCCTTCCAATATCACCTTAGGAGAAACGCGGCTCATCGCCCTCAGAAGGCCTACATCAAGCAGAAACACTTTAAAAGATTTCAGGTCAGCATAGGCCGAGATTGGAATATCCGGCTTGTTCACATTGTGGGTTCTGATGATTTCACCTGCATCACAAAGCCACATGATGGCATCCTCATATTCCCTTGCCCTGGCTCCCTCTCTCACCAATCCATAGACAAACTTCTTGTTTTCCTTCGCCAACTGAGAAGGAATACTGTTCCAGATATAGCGAATCTTCTCTACCATGGAATTAGGAGCATGCTTAGAGAAATCTTTCTGATAGGCAGCTATCAACTCCTGCTGGATGCGATTCACCTTATTATAGTCTTTACTGTCCAACCACTCCATCACAACAGCTGGCATTCCGCCTATAATCATATACTTCTTCAGGTAATCCGTAAGCCGGTTCTCAAAAGCACCCAGATTTCTATTTCCCTTGTCTATATAGTCAACCAGCATCTTCTCTTCATTTGCTATCAGAAACTCTTTGAAAGACAATGGATACAGATGCAGAAAATCCGTTTTGCCTACAGGGAAAGATGTTCCTTCATGCAGGGCTATACCTAGCAAAGAACCCGCACAGCAAATGACATACTCCGGTGCTTCCTCGCAGAAGTATTTCAGAGAAGTGAGTGCTCTTGGCATTTCCTGCACCTCATCGAAGATGATAAGCGTCTGTTCCGGCTCTATGAGTTTACCATTGTAAATGGAGAGTTGTTCTATGATACGCTGCGGAGACAAATCGCCAGCAAAGACTTCTCCAAGCACGTCGCTCTGCTCGAAGTTGATATAACAGACGTCTTTGAAGTACTTTCTGCCAAATTCCTTCAATAGCCAGGTCTTACCAACCTGTCTTGCCCCTTCCAAGACCAAGGGCTTTCTACTATGGCTTTCCTTCCATTTTAGCAATTGAGATATAAGCAATCTTTCCATACTTTATGCATTTTTCTGCAAAGATACTAATAAACAACGGATTACAAAAGAAAAATCACATTTTCCTAAGGACTTTTAAGCATATTTATCACATTTTCCTAAGGACTTTTCTCCCCATTCATCACATTTTCCTAAGGACTTTTCTTCTCATTCATCACACTTTCCTAAGGAGTTTTGCCTGACTATGGCAAGAAGTTGCTCCTAACTAGGGCAATTTTCTGCCATAACCAGGCACTAAAAGATTCGTGGCTACATGTTTCGGAACTGATACCCGCAGGAAATCCTGAGGCACCGAATACGCAAATCTACTTCACACTACACTAAGTGCACATTAAAACACTGTATTTCAGAGTGTTATCACCTGTGTAATATCAGCTCTCACACTACACTAACACTACACCACACTACACGCAGCTGCGGAAATACGGAGCCACTTACAGTTAAAAAAATCGGAGCCGCCTGCCCCCTAGAAAAGTGTAGTGTGGTGTAGTGTTAGTGTAGTGTCAGCCAGGGTATTGCACTCGCACAAGTCAATGAAACACAGACAATTACAACATATTCGTGTAGTGTGAAGTACAAAGCCCGATCCAGAGCTCTATTCAAACTCCTTGCCATACCCAGAATCAGCAATATCAGCTTCGCCAACATTTATCGAGAAACCGGTGGTATAACTGCTAAAAGGACCCGTATAAGTGGTTCGCTTGCCAGTAACCAGATGAACATTCGAGAAGGAATTGGATTTTATCACCTTATCATTCTTGTCAAACACATCAACCGTTACAGAGACATCTTCTACCTCATCTTCCCCCGGAATAACATAGAAGGTCAGTCCCAAAGTCTTGCCCACATACTTGGCTAAATCAAAGTCCTTATTCACTTCGGCCTTTGAAGAACAATGACCCGTAGACGGATTGAGCACATTACCGCAATTACCCGACATCTTGATGGAAAGATTCTTCGAATTCCCTGTGAATTTATCCGTTGTCTGAATCTTGAAAGCAGCCACGGAACGCTTGAGCACACAATCGAAACTATGCGACTTACCTGAAGAGGCTATCGTTATATCCTTATAGCAATAAGCCATATCAGGAACCGAATTGTTTGGGAAAACCACTTCCGTAACCGACTTGATTTCAACCCTAGACTTGCCGATAGGCTTAGGAGTATTGGCTGCCACAATGATAAGATGGTATGTTCCCTCGGGAACATACATTTTAACTTGACCGAAATTGTCCATAGCATCATCTTGCCTAACCACATACTCCGACTTCATGGTTCCACCATCAGGAATCAACGCCACCTCCAGTTCGGAAAACAGGCCGCAGTCTGCCAATGCCTTATTGCCAGAGCCGTCGCCTCTCGTCCCAATATCAGAGATGGAATGCTCAAAGAGATTGAATACAACCTCTTGGTTTTCTACTTGTGATGAACCAGTCATCACATTGTCTGATGTACAGCCAACCAACAGGCTAGCTACGAAGACCAGCATCAGGCCTATGCTTCTAAAATTCTTCATCTTTAACCTAGATTTAGGTAAGACGCCAGGAATATCCCAGTGTTATCGGCAATGCCAACCGAATGGTACAGACGATTGTTAGTTACAGTTGCGTTACTGCAAATTTACTTAAAAAAAGAATGGGGTGTTACCGAAGACTCCATTTTTTAAGATTGTTTAAACAGAAAATGTATCCTTACTGCTCTTCCTGGAAGAAAGCAATAAGGATACACATTATTATATTAAGGGGATGAAAAGCCCCATATTATGAACGGATCTTATATCCGTGGATGCTATAATACAGAATGTAGAGGAAGCATGGAAGGCAAAGCCAATATGCCTGCTGAGCACCTACGGCATCCTTCAAACTGCCATAAAGCGTAGGAAGAACGGCACCGCCAAACATCGCCATGATGAGCAACGAAGAACCAGCCTTGGTAAACTTACCCAAATCTGCCATTGCCAAAGGCCAGAGTGCAGGCCACATCAGAGAACAACCCAATGCCATCAATGAGATGAAATAGATGGAAATCTCGGCTGGAGTAAGAACCACCAGCAAAGCTCCAGCTATCGCCAGGAACGAACAGAGCTTCAATGCCACAGCCTGACTCATGTACTTAGGAATCAGGATGATACCACAGATATATCCGATGACAATGCCGATAGGAGCAATCCACGCATAGTTTGCCGCACCTGGCAAGCCCAGAGAATTGGCATAATCTACCAGGGTTCCGAGCGATACGGTTTCAACACCCACATAGAGGAACAATGCCAGACAACCCAACAGCAAGTGAGAAAACTGGAACACAGATGTCTTGGTAGCAGCATAGGCACAGGCTGCAGCCTCTTCACCGTCAGACTCATCTTCTCCGGCAGCCTTTACCTCAGGCAATGGAGCCACGAATGCCAGCACGCCCAGTGCCAGGAAGGCTACGATGATAATCCAGAATGGCTTAGACAGGTCTTCGATGCCAATGAGATGCACGTCCTTGCCCAGCAGCCACACGATGAATATGGATGGAATAGGCCATGCCAGCTTGTTGCAGATACCCATCATACTGATGCGCTTTGCCGCACTATCCAGAGGACCCAAGATGGTGATATAAGGGTTTACCGATGCCTGAAGATAGGCATTGGCTGCACCGCTCACAAACGAAGCCAGCAGAAACAGTGGAAAACTCTTCTCATCGGCAGAAAGGATGAAGAGATAGAATGCCGCAGCAAAGATAACGAACGACAGCGACATCGTCTTCTTATAGCCTATCGCCTTGATGGTGAGACCAGCCGGATAGCCGAAAATCAGGAACGGAATGAAGGTTGCCGCAATGATGAGATAAGAAGCTGCGTTGGAGATACCCAACGAACCCTGCAACACCGGCACCAGCAATGAATTGATTCCCAAGGCAAAGCCTAATGAGAAAAACATGATTCCAATGAACGACAATGGAATCGCAAAACTTTTACTTGAACTCATAGATTTATATTTAGTTAGAATTTTTGGCAAAGGTACAACTTTTCCCCTTATTATCCAAAGTTTTATGAAAAAAGTTTTTAAATTTCTTGGTTTTATTGCCTTTTCTCTCTAACTTTGCACGCATGATGAAAAGATTATTAGTTTTTTTAATGGTGTTCTGTGCCCTGTCAACATATTCTCTAGCACAGAACTGGGTAGGCACCTGGGCCACAGCTCCGCAAACTGTAGTCAGATCATTTATGCCCTATAACAACTGCATGACCAACCGCTCGGTGCGCCAGGTGGTAAAGGTAAGCATAGGAGGCGACGTGATTCGCCTCAAGTTGAGTAACATCTATTCGATGCAACCCGTGGAAATCCGTTCCATCTACATCGCTCATGCCAAGGACTCGTTCAGCATCGATGCCAAATCGGCACAATACTTCAAGTTCGGCAACAGCTACAAGACCGTCATTCCTGCCGGCAAGCAGATAGTGAGCGACGCCCTGAAGTTCAACCTCAGAAACCTGGAGCGTGTAGCCATCACCATCAACTACACCTCGGCTCCCGAAGTGCCCACCGTGCACATGGGTTCGCGCACCACCTCTTATATCATGAAAGGTGTAACCAACGCCCACTCCAACTTCGAGAAGGCTTTCAGAGAGAACCACTGGTACAACATCAGCGGCATCGACGTGTATACCATGAGCAACAACATGAGTGCCATCGCCATCATGGGCAACTCCATCACCGACGGCAAATGCTCTACGGATAATGCCCAGAACCGATGGCCCGACGTCATGTCGGAGATGCTGCAGCTGAAGCATAAGATAACCAACCAAGGCGTATTGAACCTGGGCATCGGCAACAACCGGGTAACCGTGCCGGGCGGATTCGGAGCACTCGCCAAGGAACGCTTCGACCGCGACATCCTGATGCAGAGCGGCGTAAAGAAGGTGATTATCTTCGAAGGCATCAACGATATCGGAGCAGCCAAGAGCGGCAACAGCGAGACGGTGGCACGCCAGATTATCGAGAGCATACAGGGAATGGTAAGGAAGGCGAAAGCCCGGAAGATGAAGGTTTACCTGGGCACCATCACGCCTTTCAGGGGCGCCGGCTATTACAGTCATTTCCATGAAGCCGCCCGCCTCTACGTGAACGACTGGATTCGCAGCCAGGCAAAGAAGGTGGATGGCATTCTGGATTTTGCAAAACTGCTGCAAGACCTGAATGATGACAGAAGGATGAAGCGGGAATACGCCAGCAACGACTGGCTCCACCCGAATCCGGCAGGATACAAGGCAATGGGCATCTATGCCGCAGACATCATCAAGTAAGTCATCATCTTATCAAGAAGATACATCCTCATATATTTAGCCTTAAGGCTAAATTTATTTTCCCTTAAGGCTAAAAATATTTAGCCTTAAGGGAAAAAATATCTTTTCTTCAAACACACAAATCCGCCGGGATGCCTAGCGGGATATGTTCTACTATAATTCTTATTTATTTCAATACAATCTTGCAGTCATCCAGGCTCTCTACTGTAGCGAGTGCCTCATAACGGATACCTTCCTTGCGCAGGAAATCACCACCATGCTGGAATGCCTTCTCGATGATGAAGCCCATCGCCTCAATCTTGGCACCAGCCTTCTCGCAGAGATCCATCACACCCTTGGAAGCGTTACCGTTGGCGAGGAAGTCGTCGATGAAGATAACACGGTCTTCAGGAGTCAGGTAGCTGTTGCTTACACATACCGTATAGTCACGGTCTTTGGTAAAAGAGTGAACCACCGAGGTAATCATACCCTCCATGGTCTTAGGCTGCTTTTTCTTGACGAAGACAACAGGGAGATTGGTCAGATAACCCACCATGATGGCAGGAGCGATGCCCGAAGCCTCGATAGTAACAATCTTGTTGTAATTGATGTCCTTGAAAAGGCGCACGAATTCCTTAGCTAAGTCCATCATCAGAATAGGGTCCATCTGATGGTTTACAAAGCTGTCTACTTTTAAGATTCCACCAGGAAAGCAGCGGCCTTCCTTCATAATTCTTTCTTTCAGTAAATCCATTATGACTTGAACTTTAATATGGTTATTGGGTGCAAAATTACTACTTTTTTCGGAAACAGGAAAGTTTATCGCCCAATAATTTTGTTTTGTCTGCAATTTAGCGTAATTTTGCAGCAGAAATGAATAAGATGTTCAGGGAGCATGATATGATACCCCCTATTAAACTATAAGAATATGAATCCATATATCAAGCAATTCCCCGACCTCATGTCGGGCAAGAAAATCATGTATGTTCACGGTTTCCTCTCTTCTGGTCAGAGCGGCACCGTGAAGATGTTGCAGGAACTGATGCCGAATGCCACCCTCGTGGCTGAAGACATCCCGGTACATCCGGAAGAGGCCATAGAGATGCTGCAGAAGATGGCGGAGACGGAGAAGCCCGACCTCATCATCGGCACCTCAATGGGTGGTATGTACACCGAGATGCTGAAAGGCTACGACCGCATTCTCGTAAACCCAGCCTTCGAGATGGGCAATACGATGAGCAGCATGACCGGCAAGCAGGAATTCCAGAACCCGAGAAAGGACGGAGTGAACGAACTGATGGTTACCAAGGGTCTCATCAAGGAATACCGTGACTTTACCGAGCGTTGCTTCCAGGACATCACCCCTGAGGAGCAGGCACGAGTTTATGGTCTCTTCGGCGATGAAGACCCGGTGGTTCACACCTTCGACCTCTTCCACGAGCACTATCCGCTCGCCATCCCATTCCATGGCGAGCACCGACTCATCGACAAGGTGGCATTCCACTATCTCTGTCCGGTAATCCGATGGATAGACGACAAGCAGAACGGCAAGGAGCGTCCTATCGTATACATCGACTTCGATGCCCTGCACGACAGTTACATGAAGGCAACCAGCAGCATGCACAAAGCTTACGAGATGCTGATAGAGCATTACAATGTATATATCGTAGCCCCTGCACCTACCAACGACCATGAATACATGGCGAAGGTACAGACCTGGGTGGAGGAATATCTCTCTACCCCAGCCTACGACCACATCATCTTCTGCAACCAGAAGAACCTGCTCTACGGCGATTACTTCATCGATCCTCGCCCATGCAATGGTTTCATGGGTACGGCGATAGAATACGGCAGCGATGAATTCAAGACCTTCGAAGAAATCATCACCTTCTTCGAAAGACTGGGAGGACAGTGATTTAGTGGATAGTTTATAGTTAACAGTTTATAGCAAAAAAGGTGCAACTCACATTCTGACTTGTGAGTTGCACCTTTTTTAACTATAAATTCCTTTGATTCTTATGCTTTATCCATGTTCTTTGGCAACACGAGGTTCAGGATAACGGCGAGCAGGAAGACTACGGCTACACAGTTATCGGCGAATACGGTGCGGACAATCTCTGGGAAGATGTTGAACATGCCCGTGGCTGATGTGAAGCCGAGACCTACGCTAAGCGAAAGGCTCACGATGACCATGTTGCGCTGAGAAAAGCCCGTGCGAGCCATCATGCCGAAACCGGCAAAGAGGATGCTACCGAACATCATGATGGTGCAGCCACCCAATACAGCCTGAGGAATGGTGGTCAATACATAACCGATAGCAGGGAATACACCACCGATAATCATGATGATGGCACCCAACGCAATGGTGAAGCGGTTTACCACACCCGACATGGCTGCCAAACCTACATTCTGGCTGAACGATGTGATAGGAGTACAACCGAAAAGACCCGAGAAGGTACTTACGAAACCATCGCAGCATACAGCTGAGCCCATCTCCTTGGTGCTAGGATCACGCTTCAAGGCACTGTTGCAGAGAGCCGAAGTATCACCAATGGTCTCTGTGGCAGACACCAGATATACGGCTACCACCGAAAGAATGGCACCGATATTGAACTCTGGGGTGAATGGCAGGAGCTTTGGCAACGAAACGATGGAAAGACCAGAAAGTCCACTATAATCTATCATTCCCACGAAGAGCGCCAGCACATAACCCACCAGCAATCCTACCAATACAGAAAGAGAGCGGAGGAAACCCTTGGCAAAAATCTGACAGAGAAGACAGGCAAGCAAGGTAACCGTGCCCACAACCCAATTGTTCATGCTGCCGAAATCTGCTGCACCCTGACCACCTGCAAAAGAGTTGGCACCCACAGGAAGGAGCGAGAAACCGATGGCTGTTACCACCGTAGCAGCAACCACAGGAGGAATCAACTTGATCCAATACTTGGCGAAAAGTCCGAGTGTTCCTTCTACCAGACCACCAATGATGACGGCACCCACCAGGGTACCCATGCCATGAGCACCGGCGATGGCGATGGCAAGCGAAAGGAAGGTGAAGGAGATACCCATCACGATAGGAAGGCGTGAACCGATTCGCCATACCGGATAAAGCTGCACCAAGGTACCGATACCGGCGATAACCATACAATTCTGGATGAGCACAGCACTCGTCGGACTATCCAATCCTACTGCACCAGCAAGAATCATAATTGGCGCAATGTTACTTACGAACATCGCCAACACATGTTGAAGACCAAATGGGAGTGCTTTACCGACGGGCACTCTACCGTCAAGCTTGTAGAGATTTTCTATTGACTGTTCCATTATTGTTATAAATAATTAGAGAATTTACTAATACTCCGTTTTTTCTGAATTTTCCTCCCACATGCGGAAGGCACCCAGCGCCTCATCACGCATCAAGGCAATCATCGGCTTGTGGCGGTCTTCTATCTTGCGGTCAATCTCCTCGTAGATAAACTCATCGTCGAAACCAATCTTTGCCGCATCCTTTCGGTCGTTGGCATAATAGATACGGTCGAGATGTGCCCAGTAGATAGCACCCAGACACATCGGGCATGGTTCGCAAGAGGTATAAATCTCGCAGCACTCCAGATTGAAGGTCTTCAGCTTGAAACAAGCCTGGCGCACACAGTTCACCTCGGCATGTGCCGTAGGGTCGAGATCGATGGTTACGCTGTTGGAAGCCTCAGCAATGATGATACCATCCTTGGCAATGACAGCACCAAAAGGACCGCCACCGGTCTTAACACTATTCTTTGAGAGCTCAATGGCTCTATGCATCAATTCTTCTTTTGTCATAATTCTTATTCTTTAATATCGGTTATTAAAATAGAGTACTACATTTTTTTGCACGAACTTTTGCTGCAAAGATACACTTTTTCGCACGAATATTCGACACTTTACTACATTTTTTTGCACGAACACCCTAAATTCCCTTAAAAACGCATTCCCATTCAACAGTTAATTATCAATAATTATAAATACCTTTATTATAAGAGTAGTTATAATTTTCGTAACTTTGTAGCCTATGAATCAAAACAATATCAGCGCCGCAGAACTCTTCCTTAGGGTAAGAGAACTTTTGATACTCCCCGAACTGGAGCCGAAGACACGCAACAAGATGATGCACGACACGCTCATCCTCTGCTGCCACGAAGGAGTGAAGGATACCAAACAGGCTTTCGGTAACCTCTTCTCCCAGGTGGATTATCTCTGTAAGGCACGCGGCATCAAGGTGGCAGACAAGATTGCCATACAGACCATGCGCCGACACAGCAACTCGCAGGAACCCCTGTCGGGCGAAGACCTCAAGTATGATGCACGTGCCCTCGCCATCTTCATCTCTGCCGTGTTCGGAGTGGATGTGCCCCACGAACTGAACGTGCTCATCCCACATACCAACCGCCCCTACCAGAAGGGACTGGAAATCAACAACCGCCGCATCCGCTGCATCGTGAAGAACTGGGACAGCGACTTTATCCGTGTGGATATAGACCAGGATGCCGACGAGGAGGAATACCTGGTGAGACTGAAGGACGAGGAGAACCATATCGACCACACCTATCTTTGGGACCTTCTGAAGGAAGGCATGCAGCTCAACCTGCTCGACTGTCAGGTGAAGCAACCCATCATCACTCCCCGACTCGTCGTGGTAGAGCCCGACTATCTGGTAGATATCAGTAGCATCGCCAGCTGCTTCACGGCTTTCGGCCACCATCCTTTGCTCTATCTTCTCAACCTGATGAAGCCTAGAGCCAACACCCAGGCCACCCTGCTGGGTAACTTTGCCGGAGCAGCACTGGACGACATCATCAACACGCACGGAAAATACCAGATGAACGAGACGGTGAAGACCAATTTCAGGGAGAAAGCCCTGGAGTTCTGCACCTGTCCCTGGTTTGATGCCAAGAAGTTCTATACCGATGCCAGTCTGCAGGCATTCAATCTGCAGCAGGTGGTGGATATTCTCTTCCCACGCACCGCATCGCAGGCACAGATGACAGCATTCCGGGGCGAGGAGTTCTACGACAGGAAGAAAGCCATCCTCGAACCTTCGTTCGTCTGCGAAGCACTCGGCATCCAGGGACGTGTGGACCTGATGACCACCGACTGCAAACTGCTGGTGGAGCAGAAATCGGGACGCAACATGAACATAGAGACCCATCAGACAGACCCGAGCTATCACAGTTATCAGCTGGAGCCGCACTATGTGCAGCTTCTGCTCTACTATGGCGTGCTGCAGCATAACTTCAAGCTGAGCAACGAACGGGTAAACATCCGTCTGCTCTATTCCAAGTATCAGCCGCAAGACGGACTGATGGTGGTAGCCTATTACCGCAAGCTCTTCCAGGAAGCCATCACCTACAGAAACCAGCTGGTAGCCGCCTCCTTCGAGATAGCCAAGGAAGGCTTTGAGCATGCGCTGAACGAGTTTACCCCCGAAGTACTCAATGTAGCCGGCACCCAGGACTTCTTCTACAACAAGTACCTGAAGCCTCAGCTCAGCGCCATCACCGACCCACTCCATGCCCTATCGCCACTGGAGGAAGCCTACTTCTGCCGCATGATGACCTTTGTGCTCAGAGAGCAGATGATCAGCAAGGTGGGCGCACAGGAAGGTACGAACACATCAAGCTCCGACCTCTGGACGATGCCTCTATCAGAAAAGAAGGATGCAGGCAACATCTACACCGACCTGCACATCATCAGGAAGGAACAGAGCTGCGAGGGAAGCGGATACGACACCATCACCCTGAGCGTGCCCGACCAGGGCAAGGACTTCCTGCCCAACTTCCGCATCGGCGACATGGTGTATCTCTATACCTACACGCTGAAGGAAGAACCCGACGTGAGAAAGGCTATATTATATAAAGGTGTATTGCAGGAGATTCACAGCGATGAGATTGTGGTGCATCTGAACGACGGTCAGCAGAATGCCGACATCTTCGAGATGAACCTGCCGTATGCCATTGAGCACGGAACGAGCGATGCCAGCACGGGCGGAAGCATCCGCAACCTGCACCAGTTTATCTGTGCACCCAAGGACAAACGCAACCTGCTGCTGGGACAGCGTGCTCCACAAAGAGACACTTCCCTATCGTTGACCAGACATTACGACGATGTTCTGGACGATATCATCCTCCGTGCCAAGCAGGCACAGGATTACTTCCTGCTCGTGGGACCTCCGGGAACAGGAAAGACCAGCCGTGCCCTGAAGTTCATGGTAGAAGAAGCCCTGAACGACGGAACGGGATTGCCTACAGCGGAAAGCATCGCCACGGCAAGAGGCGGCTATCAGCAACCAGCCTCATCCATTCTCCTGATGAGCTATACCAACCGAGCCGTGGATGAAATCTGCGAGATGCTGGTAGATTCCGGCATCCCATTCCTTCGACTTGGCAGCGAGTACTCCTGCGACGAGCGATTCCGCCCATATCTGATAGAAAAGGCCATCAGCGACTGTCCGAAGCTGGAAGCCATCAAACAATATATAATAGGTACGCGCGTCATTGTGGGCACCACTTCGATGATGACCTCCAAGCCATTCATCTTTACGCTGAAGCACTTCAAGCTTGCCATCATCGATGAGTCGAGCCAGATATTGGAACCCAACCTCATCGGCTTGCTTTCGGCTGTGGATAAGTTCATCCTCATCGGCGACTACAAGCAGTTGCCTGCCGTGGTGCAGCAAAGCGAGAAGGACTCAGGCATTCCGACCATCAACGACAGCCAGAAAGGTGGTGTCATCGACATGAGCATCCTGCAGGACATCTGTCTCACCAACTGCCGCAACTCCCTCTTCGAGCGTCTGATCCGCTGGGAAGACCATGAGGAGCGCAGCGAATTCATCGGCATCCTGCGCCGCCAGGGACGAATGCATCCGGAAATCGCAGAGTTCCCCAACAGGATGTTCTACCGACGGGAGAAGCTGGAGCCGGTGCCTTGTCCACACCAGTTGGAGACGGAACTCTCCTACACCCTCCCATCGCTCGATGCCACCGACGACCTGCTGAAGAATCACCGCATGATCTTCCTGCCATCCCAGTTCTGCAAGGAGCCGAATGTATCAGACAAGATCAATGCCAACGAGGCGGAAATCGTGGTAGATATGCTTCGCCGCATCCACCGTTTCTACGGCGATCGGTTTGATGCCCAGAAGACGGTGGGCGTCATCGTGCCTTACCGCAACCAGATAGCCATGGTGCGCAAGGGCATCGAGAAGCTCGGCATCCCGGAACTGGAGAAGATAAGCATCGATACCGTGGAGCGATACCAGGGCAGTCAGCGCGACGTCATCATCTACAGTTTCACCATCCAGAACATCTGGCAGCTCGACTTCCTTGCCGGCAACAGTTTTGTGGAAGATGGTGCCATCATCGACCGCAAGCTGAACGTAGCCATCACCCGTGCCAGGAAGCAGATGATTATGACGGGCAATCCGGAGATATTGCGCAATAATCAGATTTTTAACCAATTAATGGACTATGTGAAAGAAAAAGGGGGATATTTTCAAAATTTCACCGAAAAAGTTTGGTGATACGGAAATAAAGTCCTATCTTTGCAATCGAATTATAGACAAAAGGATAAACAAGAGACACAAAATAGATTTAGGATTCCGGTGCTCCGCAGGCACTGGAATTCTTTATTTTTTTATGCCTTTTGCAACCCTATTATTAATAACATATAAACAACAGGAAAAATTATGGCTTACATGTCACAAGAAGGCTACGACAAACTCGTAGCTGAGCTGAAAGAGCTCGTATCTGTAGAGCGCCCTAAGGCATCAGCCGCAATTGCTGAAGCCCGCGACAAGGGTGATTTAAGTGAGAATTCAGAGTATGATGCCGCCAAGGAGGCACAGGCTCATCTAGAAGATAAGATCAACCGCATCAAGCTCACCATTGCCGAGGCTAAGATCATCGACACCAAGCAGCTCAGCACCGACTGCGTGCAGATTATGTCGAAGGTAGAGATGACCAACATGGCTAACAAGGCAAAGATGACCTATACCATCGTGAGCGAGAGCGAGGCAAACCTGAAGGAAGGCAAGATTTCCATCAAGACCCCTATTGCTCAGGGATTGCTCAACAAGAAGGTAGGTGAGATTGCGGAGATCAAGATTCCTCGCGGTACCATCAATCTTCGCATCGACAAGATTTCATTTGAATAAAACGGAATAAAAGGAACTATCATATTGGCAGCGATGCCCGTATGACGGTTCCTTTTATGTTATATGTAAGCCCCCAAGATAAGTCAAGAAAGATAAATTGTAAATTCTAAATTATTAATTATAAATTGATTAGCGATTATGGCAAGCATTTTTTCAAAAATTGCAGCAGGAGAGATTCCTAGCTACAAGTGTGCAGAAAGCGACAAGTTCTATGCTTTCCTCGACATTAGCCCTATCGGCAAAGGTCATACTCTGGTGATTCCTCGCAAGGAGGTGGATTACATCTTCGATATGGAGGATGCAGACCTGGCTGAATTTGAGGTATTCGCCAAAAAAGTGGCTAAGGCCATCAAGGCAGCCTTCCCATGCAAGAAGGTAGCTCAGGTGGTTTTGGGTCTGGAGGTTCCTCATGCCCACATCCATCTCATCCCTATGAACAGCGAGGCCGACGTGAACTTCCGCAAGGAGCACCTCAAGCTCTCAGAAGAGGAGTTCAAGGAAATCGCCGACAAGATTTATACAGAATTCAAGAAACTTTAAATTCAAGAAGTTTCAAACAGAAAAAGAGCTGCGAAGCATATTCGCAGCTCTTTTTCTATCTATATTCCATACGTTCTTACTTAAACAAACTCATCGCCCTTCTTCATCTGTATCTCGTTCACATATTTGCGAACCAGGGCAGAAGAGTCTTCTTTCTTGCATACCAGGAGCACATTGTCACTCTCGGCTACGATGAAACCATCGAGGCCGTTCAGCACGGCAAGCTTGCCCTTTGGCACCTTGACCACCGTGTTGCTGCAGTTCTCCATCAGCACATCGCTGTCTACTATCACATTGTCGCCCTCACCTTTCTGCATCGCCTCGTAGATGCTGTGCCAGGTGCCCAGGTCGGCCCATCCGAAGTCGCATCTCATCACGCAGACATTAGACGGTTTTTCCAGAATACCGAAATCCACAGAGATGTTGGGATAAGAAGAGAAGCTCTCCTTCATGTAGGCATTCTCCGTCTCCACGCTGAACTCAGGATACTTTTTGTCGTAGTCACGGAGCACCGGTGGCAATATCTTGCAGAAGCACTCACGCAGATAACTTACATTGCTCAGGAAGAGGCCCGTGTTCCAATAGAACTCGCCACTCTCCATGAAGATCTTGGCGAAATCACGCTCAGGCTTCTCGGTAAACGACTGCACATGATAGATGTTGTCGCTGCAGACATCGCCCATCTGAATGTATCCGTATCCTGGTTCAGGGCGGGTAGGCTTCACACCCATAGTCAGGAAATGGTTGTTCTCGGCTACGAAAGCCAAGCCCTCAAATACATTCTCGCGGAAAGCCTCCTCGTTGAAGATGGCCTGGTCGGAAGGTGTGGTGATGACACAGGCATCCGGGTTCATCATCGAGATGCGATGGTTGGCCCAAGCCATGCTAGGTGCCGTGTTGCGATGGATAGGTTCTGCCAGGATGTTGTCGGCAGATACCTCTGGCAACTGCTCCTTCACCAGATTCACATATTCCTCGTTGGTATTGATATAAATATGGTCGGCTGGCACTATCTTCGCCATACGATCGAAAGTTTGCTGCAACTGGGTTCTACCTACTCCAAAGAAGTCGATGAACTGTTTGGGATAGTTGCTGCGGCTGCATGGCCACAATCTTCTACCCTTACCTCCTGCCAATATTACGCAATAATTGTTATTATCATTAATTGTCATATTACGGGTCTTAAATGTTGGTTACTGAAATCATGTGTAAAGTTAGCAATTATCCCCGAAAAGACCAAATATTTTGAAAGAATTTAATAAAGATAGGACAAATACAACACATTTTTAGTATTTTTTCCAAGCTAAATATCTTTTTTCGAAAAAAAACAGCCAAAAAGTTTGTTATTTCAATTTTTATTTGTACCTTTGCACCCGCAATCGCCCAGATGGCGGAATCGGTAGACGCGCTGGTCTCAAACACCAGTGGAGCAATCCATCCCGGTTCGATCCCGGGTCTGGGTACAAAGAGCTGCAAGTTCTTCAACTTGCGGCTCTTTCCTTTGCAAACACCATCGCCCAGATGGCGGAATCGGTAGACGCGCTGGTCTCAAACACCAGTGGGGCAACCCATCCCGGTTCGATCCCGGGTCTGGGTACAAAGAGCCGCAAGTTCTTCAACTTGCGGCTCTTTTTTTGTTTTTTGTTTTTTGTTTTTTCTTTCTGGAAATCTTATCGCAACTTGATATTGCTCCAATCATTCATACCATCGGCAGGAACCACCGTTGGCGACTGGCTCTTATGGTTGATGACCACCGACTGGCGGCGCACCTCCTTGTTCACATACTCGCTCAACTCGCCCAAGGTTACATCTCCCTTGGTATCCTGCAACTTCTTCAACAGATAATAGGTGAACAGACCATGTCCCTTCTCCTTATATGGATAAGCAGTCTCGTCGCCCGTAGCAGCACTGAATACCACCATGTTGCCCTTTGGCGCATCCTGCTTCACCTTCAACGCCACACCACGAGCCGATGCCAACATACCATCGCCACGCTGGGCACCACTGAAGCAGGCATCCATGAACACCAATACCCGCTTGGCATGGAGACCATCAAGCGTATCATACAGTCGCTTGGTGCTCAGACATACCTCTGTGTTCTGACCGCTGGCATCCACAGGAAGCAGGTAAGCAGCCTTGTCTGATTCGCTTGGCACACCATGACCGGCATAATAGAAGATGACATTCAGGTCGCCCTCGAAGGCAGAAGCAATGCTCTTGATGTCGTCTAAGGCTGAAAGCATCGTACCGAATGTTGCATCGCGATACACACGGATGTTCTCCTTAGGGAGACCCAGGGTCTTCTTGCAGTAGGAAGCGAACACCTTGGCATCGTTCAAGGCGTACTTCACCTTGGTGACACGCTCGTAATTCTCGTTACCGATAATCACGGCAAAGGTCTTCTTGTTCTCCTCGTTGGTTTCAGGAATATTGATGTCGAGCGCATTATCCACTACTTCCAACTGAGAGTTCGCGGTTCTGGCTGCACTACCACCATGCAAATCTATCTCCAATGGAGGAAGATTGGCAAGGAACTCGCTGGAACCATCGTTCTTGTAGCTGGAAGCCGACTGATAAACCTTATCGCCCAACTTAAACTGGCAGGAAAGGATAGCCAGCTGGTCGTCTATCACACCATACTGAGGTTCAAGCTGAATCTGGTTCCAATATCCCTTGAAGAGATCAGCCTCCTCGGCAGGCACCTTGGCATAGATGCGTCCCAAGCCATCAATGGAAACCGGGTAAGTACCATAATCGGTATCATATACGCCCAAGTTTCCCTTCACCATATTGGTGGTATAGGCAGCAATGTAGTTCTTGCGCACATTGTCAATCACCTCATCGAGCTTCTTCTCACGGTTTTCAGGAGTTACACGCTCCTTCCACTGCTGGGCAGTTTCGTAATCCTTCTTCTTCTGCCAATCCGCCATTCGGCTGTTTACCATATCGAAAGCGAAATAGCTGAACGACTTCACTATCCTGCGCAGATTCTGACGGGCAAAAGGACTGGAGTTATATGGGAACTCAGGATACTCCTTGGTCATGCTCAGGATGTCCTTCACGGCATAGTTAGGACAGGATGCAGAAGAATTGCTTCTCACATCGGTCAGGGCTGGTCCCTTGATGCCCAAACTGTTGTCATCAGGCAAGTTCTTATCGATATTGGCAGAAGGCTGCATTCTTCTTGGCTTCTGGTCGGGCAAGGTGAGGCTCTTCAACTTGTTGCAGTAAAGGAAACAGCATACACCCAACTTCTTCAAACTGTTAGGGAATGCCAGTTTCTCCAGTTGCTGGCAGTTGTAGAATGCACCCGCGCCAACGGTCTCCACGCCCATCGGGAGTTCCATCTCCTTCAAGCCGCTCGCCTCGAAAGCCAGGTCAGCAATCTTGGTTACAGAAGCAGGCACCTGCAGCTCCTGCAAAGCATCACATCCACGGAAGGCAGCCATCGGAATCAGAGTGAGCGAAGAAGACAGGGTAACCTCCTTCAGTTTCTTGCAGTCCTCAAAGGCATGAGTACCCAGGTTCTTCACCGTGTTAGGCATCAGAATAGAGGTAACGTCAGAACCCTTGAAGGCCTCCTCGCCAATCTCTACCAGATATTTAGGAAGCACGATGTCGGTGATGGAACCCTGTTCGTCCTTGGCAAAAGCACGGGGAGCGATGGCAACCACCTTACGTATCTTGCCCTTTATCTTCAAAGAAGAAGGAATTGAAAGACTGGTAGATTTATGTTCCCAGCCAGTAACCTTTGCCGTACTATCCGACAAAGCCTCATAAATGACACCAGCCACCTTGGCACTGATGACCTTCTGTGCGCTCATAGGTATCAAAGCGCACAGGATGCAAACCAAAAGCAGAAAAGTTCTTTTCATCTAAAGCTAATTTATATTATTCACGTTTATATTCATTCACAATACTGCGTTAAATTAATATTTAATCGTCTGTAAATCAATAACTTATATTAAGAAATGCTTATGAAAACTTAACTACCTCAAATCCGCAACCTATAGGGTTTAGTGGGATTTTGCTTGCAAAGCGACAAAATTCATTTTATTGTACATATTTCTTGCACAACAGAAATGTCGCAGACACAAAATCCCCTTACCCCATAAAGCGACTTGAGGTAATACGCTGGTTTAACCAGAAAAGCATGGTCTTTAACCAAAGTCTGTCTTGAACAGGTTGGCATAAGCATTGTTGTCTGAGTAAATATTCAATACATGCCTACGTGATGTCTTAATCCATTTCGCAGGAACAGAGATGAACTTGAAAACAAAGGTCTTGATTCTGCTGGTGGCACGCAATCCAAATTCATGGGTTTTCAATCTCTGCATAATAGCTTTGTAGAAGTTTCTGATGAGAGCTGTCATAAGCAGGAATACAGTATTCTGTGCCATGAACGATTTTGGCAATCGATTCCAGCCAAAGCCATTGTTCATGTCATCGAAGATGCGTTCCTTGCCACCACGAAGATTGTAGAATTCCACGATGTCTCTTGCACTCGACTTGTAATCGTTAGTCAGTATACATCTGTAGGTATATTCGCCTTCCCAAATGTCAAGGTCTCCATCTATTCGCCTTTGTCTCTGTATGACAAGACGATACGGTTTTCCTTTCCATTTCTCAACAAGGATGGAATTCAGCTCAAATTCAATACCGTTGATTTCAACAGTTTTCCATCCAGTCAAGGCAAACATGGAATCGTAGAAGGAAGAGCATCTGTTGGCACGAATATAAAAATGCCTGCAATGAGCCTCTACCATATCTACGATTTCCTCCGAGCATGAGCCGCAATCCATGCGGGCACGGGATATATATACTTCTGATGCCTCCAGTCGCTTGAAGATTCTTTCCAAAGTCTCTCTTTGGTTGAAGCGCACGTTTGTGTTGCCGTCTCTATTTTCAATACCGACAATCATGTCGTTAATGACTGCCACACCTGGACTATAGCCCAGGAACTTCTTGTAGGTTGGTTTTGCATCATGCTTCTCTGTTTCAATGAACTGATGGTCAAAGTCAAAATCATACTCTTGACCGGATTTCAATTGACCAGTAGCAAGCAGGGCTTTGATCAATAAGCAGTTCATCTTGTCTGCAGTATTGAAATCATAGGAGTTGCCAGAAGCAGATTTATAGGTGATGTTCTTACAAGTCAGTTCTTCGATAGCACGCAATATGGTGTCTGCGCTGCAAGTGCGAAGAGTTGGATGAAGAGACAAATGTTTCATCAAGTGAGTTGTAACATCCTCAATACATGAGCCGCCACAAAGATATACGCACATCAGAGAGCGTAGAATTTCGCTATATTGATAACCAAACATAGTGCATCTCAATCCCAAGGTGGAATCTATGGTTTGAGCTAAAAGAGCATCAAATTGCTCCATAATAGAAAAAATTCCTCCAAAAGGAGTGAGTTTCTCAGATTTTATTTGTATCTTTGCCATGTCATATTAGAGTTTTGCTTGTCTTCTTTTCGCAACACTAAGGTAAGTGAAAATTCTGACATGGCAAAATCCTGGGCAACTTTTTGTTGCTCAGGCACTTATAAATAATGTTAAACTATAGTGTTGCGGAATTAAGGAACTATAGAAAGTTGGTCAAGTCGCTGATTTTCAGTAACTTTGCAAATCACGACAAACGCAAAATTATATGAATACAGGACTTGACCAATATATGGATATCTTTAAAGATGCAGTTGAAGATTCGGCTGCAAAGTTAACAAAAAGTTTCGAGAAAATACTCATCGAGGTGATAATTTTGTTCATGGTAATACCAAGAAAGATAAATTTCACCCAAATGGGGAGGTATGGCTCGCATGTTGAGCAAACCTATCGCAACGCATTCGGCTTAAAAAAGTCGAAAAGCATTGACTGGCTCAAACTTAATGTCTCACTTGCCAAGCGCTTCTTTGGTAAACAGGGAAGATGGGCTATTGCCATTGATCCCAGCTACATCAGCAAAGCTGGCAAGAAGACTCCACATATCGGTCGTTTTTGGTCGGGATGTGCACAGTCTGTTAAACATGGTCTCGAAATCATGGGTATTGGCCTCATTGATATTGATGCCAAAGACTGCATGATGTTAAAAGCACACCAGTCGCTAAGTAATAAAGAACTGAGTCTTAGAAACAAGACTATGGTAGATTTCTATATCAGCGTCATTAAGCGTTACCGCAAGGAACTTCTTAAACTCTCAACCCTCATAGTTGCAGATGCTTACTTCTCTACAAGTACATTTGTTAATGGGATAAAGAAAGAAGGGTTCTCTTTGATAAGCCGCTTTCGTGACAATGCTTGTCTCTTTTATGTCTATGCTGGTCCACGTACTGGAAAACGTGGTCGCCCCAAGACCAAGGATGGCAAGATTGATATGAAGAATCTTGACCTCACTCGAATGGAGAAGATGGAGATGAAAGATATAGAAGGAACAGCTTATACTTTGATAGCCTATTCCAAGGCACTCAGGTGTAAAGTTAGACTTGTCATCTGGCAGATGCCGAATGGCAAGAAGAAACTATTCTTCTCTACAGACACCTCACTTTCGGGTGAAGAAGTACTTCTTTATTATAGAACCAGGTTCCAGATCGAATTTTGCTTTCGTGACGCCAAAGGCTATACTGGTCTTATGGACTGCCAGGCTCGCGATAAGTGGAAACTCGATTTTGCTTTCAATGCTTCGTTCACATCACTAAATGTTGCCAAGGTAACTATGAAGGAGATGGGAATGGAATATTCTATGTCTTCATTCAAGTCACTGATGACCAATATTTATCTGGTGAAACGAATTTTTAAAGCAAGCGGGTACACCCCGAACCGAACTTTAATTAGCAAGATTTTCAAAGATCTCTCGTGCTTACAGCGTATAGCTGCTTAGCACATTATTGAATTATTAACGAACTATTGCATTCACTATTCGACTACAAAAATAAGCAAACTTTTTGAGATAAAGAAACTTATTGGCAGAAAAATAAAAAGAAAAGCCAAAAAAGCATTCAATTGGCTGTTTCGAAAACGTTTACGATGTTTTCCACCCTCTATTCTACACTTTGATTTGGAAAATCAAAATAATATTTCTATATTTGCACACAAAAGGAAACTATTAAGTAAGAAACTCTATATAATAAACCCAAATAAACAAAGTAACATTCATGAAGAAATTATTCAGTTTTGTTTATGCCTGTGTACTGGCTCTCGGAATCCAGGCAGCAGACATCAACAACTATGATGCACTCTATGAGAATCTCCCGTTCAAGATGGAGAAAGTAACTCGACCACAGTTCCCAAGCAATGAGGTCAATCTGAAGGACTTCGGTGCCATCGGCGACGGTTCTACCCTCTGCACCGACGCATTCAGAAAAGCCATCGATGCCTTGGCTCAGAAAGGCGGCGGCAAGCTCGTCGTACCTCAGGGTGTCTGGTTCACCGGTCCTATCACCTTGAAGAGCAACATCAACCTGCATATAGAAAAAGGTGGTATCATCCTCTTCTCGGCAGACGTAAACCTCTACCCTCTCGTGGAGACTTCGTTCGAGGGTCTTGACACCCGTCGCTGCCAGTCGCCTATCTCAGGACGTAATCTGGAGAACGTGGCTATCACGGGTCAGGGAGCTATCGATGGTAACGGCGAGTACTGGCGTCCTTTGAAGAAGGCTAAGGTTACTTCGGCACAGTGGAAGGCGATTACATCCCGTGGCGGTGCCTTCAAGAACCCAAACTACTGGTTCCCATCAGAGGCAGCACTCAAGGCTGACGCAAAAGGTGCCGGCATGAACGTGCCTCTCGGCATCACTACAGAGGAAGGTTGGAACGAGGTGAAGGATTACCTGCGCCCAGTAATGGTGAGCCTCATCAGTTGCAAGAACGTATGGCTCAATGGAGTCATCTTCCAGAACTCTCCAGCCTGGAACATCCATCCACTGATGTGTGAGAACGTATTGATTGAAGATGTATTGGTTCGCAACCCTTCTTTCGCACAGAACGGCGATGGTCTGGACCTGGAATCCTGCAAGAACTCTCTCATCGTGAACTCTACCTTCGACGTGGGCGATGACGGCATCTGCATCAAGAGCGGCAAGGATGCCGACGGCAGAAACCGCGGCGTAGCTTGCGAGAATGTCATCGTTGACGGCTGTACCGTATTCAAGGGTCATGGCGGCTTCGTGGTAGGTAGCGAGATGAGCGGCGGCGTGAAGAACGTGATTGTAACCAACTGCCAGTTCCTCGGTACCGACGTAGGTTTGCGCTTCAAGAGTGCCCGTGGCAGAGGCGGCGTGGTTGAGAATATCTACATCAAGGATATGTCTATGTTTGATATCCAGACCGATGTGATTACCTTCGACCTCTATTATGGCGGCAAATCGGCTGTGGAAGTATTGAACGATGGCGACCAGAAGAAGCAGCAAGTGGTAGATATGAAGAAGGTGGATGAGACAACCCCAGCCTTCCGCAACATCGACATCAACCATGTAATCTGCCGCGGTGCCCGCCGTGCAGCCTACTTCAACGGCCTGCCAGAGATGCCAGTACAGAACATCAGTATCAAGGACATGGAGGTGAACAATGCCGAGCAGGGCATCGTAATCAACCGCACCGAGGGTGTAACCCTGGAGAACATCAAGGTAAGCGCCAAGACCCATACCTTTGATGCCAAGAACTCAAAGAACGTAACCGTAAACGGAAAGAAATACAAGAAGATAGATGAAAAGGGAATCACCCTCGACTTCTAGAAACTTGAGATAAGGATATAAAAAAAACTCCCTTGCTTTTGTGGGCAAGGGAGTTTTTTTATATCCTTATTATTGTATTACCTTTATGTAATCATCATTACTTCAATGTAATCTTGATTCCACCCTGAGCAGTACGAACAATGTAAGTACCGGCAGCAAGACCGCGATTCTTCAAATCGCTCATCATGGTAGCCTTGGTAGTCATGAGACTGGTCAGCTTAAATCCACCGATGGTATAAACATCAGCCTTGAACGAACCACCATCAAGACCTACCTCCTTGATGCCTGTAGAAACAGCCACACGGATAGTACCCGTAGAGAGGAACGGAGTAGTATCCCACTCCAATCCGGCAGGAAGTGCCTGAAGCTCGAAGGTAGGATTACCACTGATAGAACCCGCGCAATCGAGTACACGAACATAATCGCCAACGGCTGGAGTCCAAGTATCCTTATAGGTTACATAGATAGTACCATTCAGAACTGCATTTCCACCAACATTGAGGAAAGCCCATGCTAGAGACTTAGAACCGGTATATGCATTTACAGAGATAGAATCTGCCTTGGTCTTATTGACATAGATGCTGGAACCAGCTATAGCATTCAGGTTCTTCAAGATGTTGATAACACCCGTATTGTTAGTCTGTGCTGTTTCTGCATTGCTACCTGGACGCAAGATTCCACCCTTCAGGAGGCTGACACCGTATGTGCAACCCACACCACGAAGTTCACCTTCGTTCTGTACATAAAGAACAGTAGGAGCAGTCATGGAAGAAGTAGCAGTAGCCTTGTTCAACTTCACGACTCCATCCAGAATCTTCAACGACTTGGCATTGGCAAGTACATTCTCACTGGAGATGGTCCAGATACCCGTACCATTCTTCACCACATTGCTACCATTGATAGAACCCTTGAACTCAAAGTTCGTGTTCTTGCCACCGATGGTCAGCGTATTGGCACCCGATCCGAAGTTTCCACCATTACTGATATAGCCGGAACCTGTCAAGGCACCAATGGCAAAACTCTTGCCGTTAGTACAGAAAGCATAGTCCTTAGTAAAACGTGAATCAACATTAAGCGTTGCCAAAGGAATACCATAAGTGTTGTTGAAATCAAATACTGGCTCGTAAGCGTTCTTGCTTCCACGCTTTGCATTGATGGTTCCTTCAAACTTACTCCAGTCGCCCTTGAAAGGACAGCGGATCCAAGTGCCATAGATATCAATAGTTCCCTCACCGGTCAACTTACCGGTATAGTCACAACGTCCATCAGGATACCAGATACCCGACTTACCCTTAGGCACCTCGATATTCACATTATCCGAGTTGCTGCTATAGATACTGTTGGAAGCCTGCAATACTACCTTGCTTCCATTCAATACGATGGTCTTACCAGAGAAGTGACCATCCTGGAAGTCATATACTGTACCCTGGTTGATGTAGAGCACATCAAAATCAGCAGTACTGTTCAACTGCAATGTACCGGCTCCCATCTTATAGAGGTCACGGTTCTTGCCGGAACCCTTCCTGATACCGCCATTCAGAATCAGCGTACCTGTATTATTGATGACACCGCCATCCTCGCCAAGCACGATAGGATGAGAAGATGTCATACCTTTAGTAACCTTCAAGATACCGGTGTTGCTCAAGGTGATGGTATTGTCTGCGGCTCCCAAAGAACCATATTCCAGACCATCCTTATTGGCAAGGGTTGTTGGAATCAGGGTTCCACCCTTGATGTTGGTACCACCACTATACTTGTTGGTATTCTTGACATAGACTGTTCCAGTGCCCTCTACATTCAGTGAACCTTCGCCCAAGATAGAGCCTTTACCTGCAAGGCTATAAACCTTCTTGTCATTCTTGAAGTAAAGATTTCCCGGAGTCACATCCTCTGCAATGCTTACATTGCTTGTTGCTGCATCATCATTGAAGGTCAGTTCATCGCCTGTGACGAACATCTTGTCAGAAGAACTGAAGTTTTCTGTTGACATTAAGTCCCAGACAGAACCCTTCTCACCTGTCCATACGCAGCTCTCGCTATCACGGGTATCAGAAAGATTCAAGACAATCTTGCCATCTGTATATTCCAGACTGAACTTATGTCCATCAAGACCCTCAACAACGATATCAGAAAGTTTGCCAGTCAGCTCACCCACCTCTGCCAAGGTATAAGTACCAGGTGCTGGAGCTGTTGCGAATTCAAAGACAGGAGTATTATACTGTGGTCCATTCTTCCAATACTTCTTCTCTATGCTCATCTTGTCAGCCACCAACTTATCTACGTTACCATCCTTGGCATCGAATACCACACGAGCGCCGAAGCCCAAATCGAGCGAAGAAGTGGTCAATGTTCCGATATTCTCCTTACCGCCAGGACGAATCACAGAACCATAATCAGCCTTAATACCACCCTTGAAGTTACCGCCGTTAGAGTTCAACTCAGCAAAGCGATTGAGCCATACAGGACTGCTTTCCATGGTGCCGTCAAACTGCAAAGTACCTGCCCAGACATCAGTCTTGCCGGTATAAGTCTGCTTTACATTAGGAAGGACCAAAGTACCATCACCCTGTTTTACCAGGCGCATGCCGCCAGTAAAGGCGCCACCTGTCAAGGTATGGGTATAATAGGTATATTTAATCTCTGTATCCTTGGTTCTGCACTCGCTGGCAGCCGTACCCTGCACCCAAGAAGGAGCATTGTCGGTAAAGATAGCAGGAGAAGCACCTTCTGCCACGCTTACAGTGGCATCGCCAGTAGTGGCGAGAAGAGCATGCTTGCCATCCAATGCCTTGGAAATAGAGGAACCAACCTCTTCTCGACCTGTGGTGGTGAGAGGTGGAGGAGCAATGGTGATACCTTCCAACTCGCCGAGGAAGTAGGATACATGAGGTGGCTGATTGTAGCCGCAAGGCTGCCATACCATACCATTGCGATACTGATGATCGTACCACAAAGAATAGTTACGCCACTTAGTTGGCTCATTGGTGGTGTAGATGCGGATATTGTTGTCGGCTGTTCGCTCGATAACCTCTTCACGCCAGTCGCCAAAGATATCACCCTGGTAGCAAGGTGTTGCCTTGGTACTATTGTTGGAATAAGCGCCAAGGAAAGTAGCTATTGTTCCCACACCAGGCTTAGTTACCTCTGTATTATTAAAACACTCCTCCAGAAGATCACCATCCCAATAAATACGGAAGTTCATGCTAAGTCCATTGGTATTGGTACTCACATGATCATTTGTGACCGTAGAGATAGGAGTATCGTGTGCACTATGACCAACAGCTCCAGGGAAATCATTATAGAAATTGCCTGCCAGGCAACGACCATCATCGTTGGTATCAGTCTTTCGATAATATATCTTGCTGGTTGTTGCATCACGATAATTGTTGGATGGATTATCCTCATTACAAGCGAACATCTCCTGACCATGGATATAAGGATTGAAATCTCCTATATGCTGGGCATCACCATGACCGAGACCTGTAGTAGAGAGTCCCTTGCCGTTATCATCAATCACCATAGAACCCCATACAATCTCATCACGTCCATCCCAATCCACATCGGCAACGATATAGTTGTGGTAACCCTGACCATACCAAGGAGAACCCGGCTGGTTGTTGGTCCATTTCCAGCGAACCTTCAAATCGTGGGTCTTTGGATCCACATCGTATGCGATGAACTTGTGGCGGGTATAGATACCACGTCCCAGGAAGATGCTTGGATGCTTGCCATCCAGATAAGGAGCGCCGAAAAAGTACTTGCTGCTGCGATGACCATAGCCATCACCCCAAGCTGCCTTCAAATCTGTTTCTCCATCTTCCAGACGCTTCAATGGGAACTCGATGCACTGGTATGGCTTACCGGTAGCACCTTCGCAATACCAGAGGAACTCCTTGCCATAATGGGTAAACCATTCTACGGAACCCGAACCCTTTGGCTCACGGTAGTTAGTCCATGAAGAACCATTTTTACCATTGGCACCAATGGTATAAGTGGTACCATCTGCCATGTGGACAGTAGAGCCTTCTTCGAGTCGCATTACGACTTCAGCCTTGCCATCCATATCCCAGTCGTAGCCAACAATGTTCTGCTCGTTGTTCTGGAAGTCACCCATGTTAGGGCCACAGTTTACCCACCAGAGCACGGTACCATCCTGCTTCAGGCAAGCCAGCATGGAATACTCCTTGGTTGCCACTCCATTGATGGTTGGTCCATTTTTTGGATAGAGTTGTTCACCTTCCTCCTTATTGTTGAACTTCATCAGGATTTCCACCTCACCATCACCATCCACATCGGCGCAGCAGGCATCGTTAGGCTCATAAGTAGCCTTAAGCGATGCATCGTGCTTAATCTTGATTTCCTTATAATTGCTCTTGAATACAGTAGCAGCCTTAGAAGCCTGCTGCTCTACTCCATTCAATACCGCCTTCACGGTATATTGACTACTTTCCGAACCAGAAGTATCCGTAAAGTTAGATACATCCAATGGTTCAGCGTTTACCTTTGTACCATCTCGATAGAGATTGTACTTCACATCGTAATACTCATCGGCCTGAATACGCCATGAGCAATAGACACCCTTGGTGGTCTTCACTGCCACCAAGCCACGGTCTAGCTTATCGGTGAATCGCTGGGCGTTTGCACCCATGCTAACCAACAAAGCCAAAGCTGATGTTGCAAGTAATTTTTTATTCATTATAATCGTAGGTTATTATGTTGCTTGTTTATTCTTCTTTAATTGGTGGCAAAGATACACATAAATAATGAAGTATCATCCATAAAATCTGATTATTTACTTTATTTTTTGATAAAAGCAGCATCTAAGAACTAAAAAAGGGTGCATTGCTGCACCCTTTTTTATTTATGTTATCGTAATTTCGAGATTACTTCATCTGAGCACCAGACAAAGAGAATGTCTTGTTACCCTTAACGATTACGAGACCATCCTTTGTCATCATCTTCTTAACTGCAGGAGCAGCAACCTCAGCAGCATTTACTGAAGAGATGCCTGTTGTGTTAGGAGTAAAGCCCTTATAAGTCATAACCTTTACATCGCAGAGAGCTGTATCGTAACGATAGAGGTTGAAGTTCTCACCTGCTACACAAACTGTAGTTGCATTACAATCACCCTTGTCAGGACGGTCGTAACCACCACGAGTGTGAACGATGTAGAAGTTTGGCTTGCTAGCATCGTCAGAAGTGTACTTAGGGTCGAGAGTTACAGTAGCATTTGTAACTGCTGTGTTGTAGTAAACGATACCCTCGAGTGGGAAGATGCTCCATGCAGAAGCTACATACTTAGAGTTGGCAAGAAAATCTGCAGTTGGTGCCAATGGAGCGAATGCTGTTGTTGCATCCTCAGGAACCTGAACATTCCACTTAGCATCATCAGTACCGATACATGCCATATCATAGAAGCCATGACCCGACTTGGTAGTTACATAGTTAGCAGCATCAGCCTCTGTACAAGCAGTAGCATTACCATTTGCATCATAACCATACATCTGGGTTGAATAAGCACGATCCCAGTGTGACTTGTTGGCATTATCAACAATCTCTGTTACAGAGAAGCCTGCCTTTGCAGCATCGCATTCCTCCTTAGTCCAAGCATAATTCTTGTTCTCAGCTACAACGTACTCAACATCGTTTTCTACAGTAACCTTCTCTGATGGAGCATACCAAGGCATCTCTACAGGGTGTGTACCATCGAAAGAGTAAAGTTCCAAAGTTCCCTTACCATCCAATGTGATAGTTTCACCAGTCAAGATATTCTTCTCCTCTACTACACCATCAACAGTCTTCTTATAGTGGATAGTAACTGTAGGCTTCATCAAAGTCTCAGAGTTATCAGCCACAATCTTATAAACCTTCTTGTAGCCCTCTTCTACGTTAACAATTGAAGCAGATGGTGTAGGCATGGTAATCTGCTCGCAAACTACATCATTTACAATCTCGTTAGACTTCTTCTCTTCATTGTCCTCAAGAGTTGTCCAAACCTTCAACTGACCAGACTTGTTGCAGAAGATGATCTTAGAACCACCATCACCGCTGGTCTCCATCTCGCGGGTATCAGTTGCATCACTATAACTAACCGCAACTTCCTCCTCATCTGCATAAGCAGTACCATCGAGACCTTCAGCATCACCGAGCTGGATCCAATGCAAGGTATGACCCTCTGGGAATGTTACGTAATAAGCGCGCTGCTCGCCTATAGCTGCAAACAAATCTACAGAAGGCTCCTGAGCGAATGGACCTTCAGCCTCATAAGAAAGACCGATGTTAGAGAGCTGGTGTGTAGAAGTACCGTTCATACCGAACACGAAGATACCGGCACGATTCTCTTCACAAGTATAGTTGTGAACACCTGTCTTCAGAACTGTACCTTCTTCATCTGCGATAGAGTAAGTTGCAGTCTTAGCTGCTGTATTGATAACTACAGCAAACTTGTAAGTTTTCTGGCTTGAGAGAGTAAGAGTCTCCTCTGTAGTCTGATTCCAGTCGTTCTTTGCTGTTGGCTCCTCGTTAATCCAAATAGTAAAGTCACCATTAGCGGCAGCAGGCTTCTCGCCCACTCTCCAACGGAAGAAATAGTCATCACCGTCGTTAACCTTATACCAGTGATAGTTATGAGTACTAACACGATTATCAGTAGGAGTACAGATACCTACAGGAAGAAGCGTAAACTCCATGTCTGCACGGGCAGCCATGTTAGACATGTTCAAGTCCATGGTGAACTTGTAGGTGTGATTAGGAAGAGTAGCAGGATCTACACCAGCCCATGCAGCCTCATTCCAGAAATAGTTGAGCATACGTCCACCATTCTTCTTGTTCTGCACCTCAAGATACTCCTTACCTGGTGTTGAAGCGAAGTTGCCTGCATCCTGGATAATCCATCCAGCAGACATCTTATCAGTTGGCACCTTGAAGAAGTACTTGTCCATCACCTGAGCCTTTGCTGTCATTGCGAATACAGCCAAAAGCATTGCAATAAAAGTAAACTTTTTCATTGTTAAAACGTTTAGTTGTTTATAATTTGTATTTAATATTTTGCCCTTATCCCCAATCATCTGCCCACCCGAAGGTGGGCGAAATGATTTCTGACAGGAGATTCAAAATCTTTGTTCTTCTGGGAAGCAGGAGGATTACCATCCAGGATTCTGGGTAATGGCACCACCCGACTTCATGATTTCTGTCTGGTTGAATGGGAAGAGATTCCATTTACTCTGCCACTGTCCATCACCACGAGTCACAGCCACCTTCTTATAAGTAAAGGTACCATCCTCGTTCTTGGTAATTTCCATGCGGTGGATGTTCATGAACTTATCGCCATCTTCCATCCAGCGACGCACGTCGTAGAAACGGTGTCCCTCGAAGGCAAGCTCCACGCGGCGCTCATTCTTATACTCAGCCCAGAACTCATCGTTGGTCATACCTGTAGCGAAAGCAGGCATGCTTGAACGCTCACGGGTCTTGCTTGCCATCTTGGCTGCGGTCTGAGTGGCAGGAACAGTAATACTCTGCGCATTGCCTTCTGCATCCTTATATTCTACTGCACCACTTGCATCAGCTGCATTTCCGCTGCCGCTAGCCTTGAAATACTGATATAGAGCCTCAGCATAATTCAAATACATGCCACCCATACGGAAGGTCAACCATCCGTGAGGTGAAGTAGTAACCGCATAACCAGAACGGGCACGGAGAATCTGATCGGCATTACAGAATTTCTTCAGATAGTAACCGGTGGAAGTAGCGTATGACTTACCAGCGGCATTACCTGTACGGGAATGGTGACCTCCTACATAGGTCTCGATGGTTGGATACTCGCTATTGTAAGCCGCCAAATCGTTAGGCCATGCCTCACCATTCACAACAACAGTCTTGGCAAGTCGAGGATCGCGGTTAGCGTATGGATCATTCGCATCATAGAGAGGACTCTCTGAAATACTCTTACCATCGGTACATTCGAAAGCATCTACAAGGTCCTGGGTTGGACAGTTGCCACCCTGGCCAGATGAATAACCAACAGGGAAGTTGTAGCCTTCGAAGGTATTGGATGATGCAGTACGACGGGCAAAGAGAATCTCCTTAGTGCTGGAAACATTTGAATAGTATTCCTTACCCCAAAGATCTTCCAGGTTGGTAGCCAAACCATAACCCTTAGCCTCAGCCGCATCAATCAGTTCCTTGTTGGCAGCCACAGCGATAGCCCAGAGATTCTTCTTCTCCTCATCGGTTTTACCCTGGGTGAAGAGAGGTGAAGCATGATAGAGGGCTGCCTGAGCCTTCAAGGCAAGAACTGCATACTTATTAGCACGACCGGTTTCTGCCTTAGAAAGAATCATATCCGATTTACCGGCATAGTCTTCGATAATCTTATCCTTGATGTCATCACACTCCTTGATGATGAAGTTGAAGATGTCATCAGAACTGGTGCGTGGCAGAGCTGTTTCTTCTGTACCTGTGGTATTATGGTCCTTGAAAGGAACACCGCCATACTGGCGAACCAGGGTGAAATAGAAGTAAGCACGTGCCCAACGAGCCTCATACTGATAGTTATTGTAGAGAAACATCTGCTTCTCGTAATCGGTATTGAGCTTGAACTGGTCAAACTCCAGATTAGACCAGTTGTCAATAACCTCATTGCAATAGGTGATGCCCTGATAAGCAGAAGACCAGATGGTCTGGTGTGCATTAGATGCACTCCAGTTGCCATTGAAGAAATCTTCCACGGAGTTACCATCGTGGCTATACTCCGACTCATCTGTTGCAGAAGAGAGCATGGCACCCGAAAGGTTACCCCAGTCGGTATCAATATCTGTGTATATCGTGGTCATCAATCCACCCACATAGCTGAATGAGCGCTGTATATACTCCTTGTCGTAAGCTGTATATTCATTGTAGTCCATGTTACAAGAAGACAACGCCATAGCAGCCAATGCAAAGCAAAATAGTTTTTTATTTACTTTCATAATCGTAATTCCTTAAATTTAGAATGTTACTGCAGCTCCAAGCTGAAGACTTCTGGTAAGAGGCTGCGTTGTGCCGTATGCTGCAGCATCTGCCTTATCGAGATGATCAGCTGTAAAGAGGTCGGTACCACGTACATACAACTTCACGTTACTGATGAAACCAGCCTTTTCCAACAATGCCTCTGGCAAGTAGTAATACATCTCAACATAGCGGAGCTTCAGGTAGCTGCGGTCAAACATATTAAGCGTATTGTTTGTATTGTTGTTGGCATTGCTTGTTGCTGAAAGACGTGGGAACTTGGCATTCTCTGTATTGTTGCGCTCTGCAGACCAGGAGTTCTCGTAAAGATACTGCGACAAAGTGTTGCTTGCCACAGCCGAACGGTACAGACCATTGGTGGTCATGAATCCGGTCCACTTGCCTACTCCCTGGAACATCGCATCGATACCCAGTCGCTTATACTCCACACCCAGGTGGAAGTTGTAATAGAGGTCTGGCGCTGTAGTGCTGTAACCTATCGCCTTGCGGTCGTTGGTATCAATCTTACCGTCATCAGTCAGATCCACATACTTGATATCACCAGGATAAACCGTAGTAAAATTCTGCACAGGATAACCCAACTGCTTCATTTCTGCGGCAGAAATCACTCCATCGCCATTCAGGTCATCGCTCTTCTGGAAGAAGCCATTGGCTACATAACCGAAAGCCTGACCATATCGCTTACCTGTAGAAGAGGTATTGGCAAAGAGCTGCGGTGTCTCAGCCTGCTCCTCAACGATGGTTTTGTTCAATGTCATGGATGCACCCAAACTGATGGTGAGATCCTTGTTGAGTTTCTTGCTGTAATCAGCAGAAACCTCAAAGCCCTTCTGGTTGATGATACCTACATTCTCATAAGGAGCGTCCAATCCGAAGACTCCTGAATAGCTGCCTGCTGTAGAATACCAGATGTTGTAACGGTGCTGGTAATAGTAATCAGCAGAAATATTCAAACTGCCAAAGAGAGTGGCATCGAAACCTACGTTGAACTTGCTAGACTGCTCATGGCCGAGTCCCTGAGTACGTGCTGTTCCGAGATAAGTATTACCCCATTGAGTACCAGTATAAGTGGCATCAAACGGATAAGAATTACCATTCATCAGATAAAACTGATCGTAATAGGTCCATACGTTATCGCCAGGGAGCACGTCGAGTGACTGGTTACCCCAAGATGCACGCAACTTCAGAAAGTCAACCCAGTTCACGTTCTTCATGAATGCCTCATTAGAGAGATTCCATGCTGCAGAAACATTTGGAGAGAAAGCCCACTTGCTGCCAGGAGCCAGACGGCTGGAACCCGACTCAACGAGCGCTACATCCAAGAGATATCTGCTATCGAAACCATAATGGGCGAAGAGAGATACATTGTGACGGTAAACGGTGGTGTTGGTACCCGTCTTGTCGTTGTACTCGTAATCGTACTTCAACTGTCCATACACATTGTGCTTCTCTGCAAAAGTTCTATCATAATTGATGGCTGCATTCCATACACAGCGGCGAATCCAGTTGTTGTTGTTAGAACCAGTTCCCATGTTTGAGTCGGTACCCAACACAGAAGACATCTTTGCCTGACCATCAGCTATCACATCACCATTGGTTGGTACCTCGTAGAAACTGTAACGATAAGTCTTGGAATGGTCCTCATATACATTCGACCAGGTATCGTAACCCAACTGAGCCTGTGCACTCAATCCTTCGGTGATGGAAGAGAGATCCTGATTCAACACCAGATCAGCATAAAGAGCACGTTGGTGGTTCTTGTAATAGGCAGCGCCCTGGCTCTGAGCCACTGGGTTATTCGTAGTATATACAGAATTACCACCCCATACTGTTTCTGAAACCTTTACTGGGAAGGCATTGGCTGGTACCTTGTAAATCATACTCCAAAGATCAGCCTGAGCTCCTGGCTGCGACTGTTCTGTCAGCAAGCCATACAAATGGGTATGCAACTTGGTCTTAGGACCTAAGTCGATGTCCATGTTAGAGCGCAAGGTTCCGCGGGTATATTTATTCTGTGTAGAATAACCGTCGTTCTGGAAATTCTTGATGAATCCCTTGTTGGTGAGCAACTGCACGTTGGTATAATAACGGAAGTTATTGGTACCACCCTTGAACTCGATGTTGAAACGATCGTTGTTTGATACATTACGGAAAGTTTCATCAGCCCAGTTTACATTTGGATAATTGAGCGGATTGGAACCATCTCTATAGGCATTGATGACATTTGAACCATAAACATCATTACCGTCCAGGTTCTGGTGCTGGTTATGGTAAGCCTCGTTGACAGCCATTGCGTATGTAGCTGCATCTACCATCTTAGGCTTATTGGTCAGGAAAGAGAACACATGGTCGTAAGATGCTGTAATCGACTGGGTGTTGTACTTACCATGCTTGGTAGTAATCAGAACTACGCCATTGGCACCCTTGTAACCATAGAGAGCAGTAGCGGCTGCATCCTTCAGGATAGATACGCTCTCCACATCCTCAGCTACTACATTCTCAATGGCACGCTCCACTCCATCTACAATGAAAAGAGGAGTGCTGCCACTTGATGACTGAACGCCACGGATATAGAAAGTAGGATTCTGGGCATGAAACAAGCCTGCGCCATCAAGGCCTACAAGACCAGAACCTGAACCCAAGATATTGTTACCAATGTTGCGTGCGCCACGCTTGTTGACATCCTTGCTGGTGATGACGCTGACAGCAGAAGTTGACTGCTCACGGGTGAAGGTATGATTGGCACCCACATCAACAGTCTGGTCTTTATATGCCACAGAGTCCACGATGTCCTGCTGCGCCATTGCAGGCAGGCTCATGCCTGCAAGCAATGACAACATATATATATTCTTTGTTTTCATATACAAATTCATTTTAGTTTGTTAGTCCCAAAGAGTTCATTACTCCCAACCAGGATTCTGAACAAGACCATAATTCTTATTAATTTCTGCCTGTGGAAGTGGGTCAAGCAGCCATTTTTTCACCTCATTACTCTTAGGATCTTTATTCCAAAGGTAACGGCTGTTGGCAGTAATTGTCTTGACGCAACTCAAGAAGAACTGAGGCTGTGTTGATGAAGGGTCATTCTCACGGTCTGCTCCTACCCAGGCTGCATTACGGCTCTGGAAACCATCACTAGTCTGAATCAGGCGATACTGCATCAAGCCATGGAGCTGCTTGGTCATCCAATCGGTACGCTTCAGGCGAACCATATCGAACCAGCGGGCATTGGTAAGACCCAACTCACGCACACGCTCATCGAGAAGTTCCTCCATAAACTCATTAGAAGTTGCACCATTGCCCAGAGTTACAGTTGTATTCAGGGCAGCCTCAGCAGTAGTTGCAGTGTAGTCCTTTGCCTTTCGGAATGTAGAATTTGTCCATACCTTAGCCATCGAAGGAAGACCTACACGAGAGCGAACCTTATCCACCATCTCTACAGCCTTAGCCACATTCTTATTGCTGCGCTTCACGAGAGCCTCAGCATACTGCAGGTAGAACTCAGGCAATGACAAGGCAACCCACTGGGTTGGGAAACGATAGGAATCACCGGAATCGTCTGTAGGATAACCACCTGCTCCCAGATAATACTTGTTGAATCCGTAACCAGAACCAAACATGGTATTCTGCTGGGTCAAGACACCAGTACCACCATCATTACCACCATACCAAAGTTCCCAAGGATAACCTGTCATGGAAGCTGTTGTCCAGTCGAGGTTCATGTTCTGACCATTCACGATGCACTCTTCATACAAGCGTGGATCACGGGTAAGCGTTGTAGTAACTTGTCGGCTACCAGCAGGTACAGTACCATCCACGAACATGGTATGCAGAGACTTCTTGTTGCGGGAAATCGCACCTGTATATTTATTGGTTACGAAGTTCGTCACATTCACGGTAAAGCTTCCATCCTTATGATATACCATGGTAGAGTCTGGCTCAGTAGCCTGGCTCTTATAGGTCTTCTTAGCAGCATTATCCCAGTTGAATGGCTCGCCATCGTTCCAAGAGAACTTCTCCACATACTCCTGTGTAGGGCAATAAGCATTACGTGGCACAGTCTTAGAATACCAAGAGTGCCAGCAATAACGGCCTGCACCCGTCATATCATTACCTTGTACACGCACTGAGTGCAATACCTCTGTAGAAGCATTGAGATAATAACCACGACGATAAGCCAGTCGATAATAAGCTACCTTCTCGTCTGCCTTAGTAACCTTGGCAGGGATATTAGCTTCCTCCAGCTGATACTTGCCTTCCTGCTGCAACTTGTTGTAGAAATCATCGCAAGCCTTGGCAAAGGCATCCCAACGTTCCTGATACTTAGAAGCATCAGTGTACATGATGTATGGCTTCACCTCATCAGAAGCACCATCATAATACGACTTTCCATCTTCTGGATTCAGCAAAGGAGAGGCAGCAAACTGCAAGACCTTGCACTTCAAAGCCATCGCACCGGCCTTGGTCCAACGACCGTTCATTGTAGCCGTGGCTTGCCATGGCAAAGCACTCTCGGCAATAGCCTGGTCAAGTTCATCTACCATCCAATTCACACACTCCTCTACCGTCTTACGAGGGAATTGTCCGCTCACCTCACTAGTTTCCAAAGGATGATCCATGATAGGAATGCCACCAAAATGCTGGAAGGTATTGAAAAAGGCATCAACCATCAGACAACGGGCTTCAGCCTTCAAGCGATTCTTCTCTTCCTGAGGCATATCAGCCTCAGGAGCACGATCTACATTAGCCAGGAAAATCTGGGCAGCACGAATCGACTTCCACTGATATTCCTTGTCGTATGAATAAAGCGGACCATCCAAACCATCCGAACGGTCAACATTGGCAGTCAGAGAACCTGTATAGTACTTTGTATAAACGGCAGGTCCATTAAAGAAATCATGCCAGCAATCGGTGAGTGCATCAAACTTACCAGTATATGGGTTACCCGCATGAGGCATATTGGTTCCACCATTATAATAAGGTAAGCCATAATACTGCTTGGAGTAGATACCTACAAGAAACTCACGTGTATATTCTGCATTCTGGAATACAGAGTCGATAGTGGCAGTAGAACTGGTAGCCTTATCAAGAGAGGCATCACCCACGGCAATGGTATCAGTACAAGCGGTAAACGCTGCACCTGCCATGAGCATTGCTACTGCACTATGTAATAGTATATTATGTTTCATTGTTTCTTAGTTCATTTATTTACATTACCATTTGATTAGAAGCCTACATTCAAACTAATGGTGTAGGTGCGCTGCAATGGGTAAGATGGAGCATTAGAAGCTCTGGTCTCCGGGTCACCCCACTTATAAGGAGTAAAGGTAAGGAGGTTATAGCCCGAAAGGGTTACCTCGCACTTGTGCATACCAATCTTCTTGAAAGCTGGATTTATGAAATCGTATGACAAAGAGACTGTCTTCAGACGAAGATACTTGGCATCCTTCTCCCAAAGGTCAGATTCTGTATAATTCTGCTCGGCATTATCCCAAGTGGCACGTGGATATAGTGCATTCTGCGACTCATAGCTTCCTGGTGTCCATGTGTTGTTAACATGGTATGAAAGAAGTCCACCCTGGGTTGTATTGGAAGAACAGTAGAATGGCTGACGGAACACATCGGTGATATAACGGCTTACATTCCATGCACCCGTGAGCTGCATGTTGAAGGTCAGACGCTTGTAGTTAAAACCAAGTGTCAAACCTGCCATGTACTCAGGATCATCCGTATAACCATTGTCACGAGTCTTATCATTAGGATTTATCTTACCATCGCCATCAAGATCGATATATACACAATCTCCAGGCATAAGGTAATCCTTCAACTGCGCTGGGAATGGCTGCCCGAATGTCTTCTCATACTCTACCTTGGTCTGTTCGCCCTCGTAATACTTCCAGAACTTATACATAGAACGGGCACCGATACGATGACCCCTCGCCATCATATATTCATTCTTCTTAGGCTCCTCCTTCATCTCTACGATTTCATTCTGGTTGTAAGAAAGATTCAGTTTGCCCCAGAAGCGGAAGTCCTTACCTATCTTATCATTGTAACCGAGCGAAAGCTCCCAACCCCATGACTTCGTTTCACCTGCATTGGTATAAGGCATGGTGAAACCGATGGTTGAAGGAACAGTTTCATCACGAACAAGGATATCGGTACGATGCTCACGATAATAATCGAAAGTTGTCTTAAAGCGGTCGCCGAAGAAATACAGGTCGAAACCATAATCCTGCTTGAACGCCTTCTCCCAACCAATATCAGGGTTGTTCTTGATAGACTCGTATGCACCAGCTATAGAAGAGGTTCCCTGAACGGTACCCGACTGTGCGTTACCGAAGAGATAACCATAGGAATCTGCCCAGTTGCTCATATTGTTAGTCAAGCCATAGCTGCCCGTAATATATGGATCGGCGAGATACATGAATCGGATAGCATCCTTGGTCTTATCGTTACCAACGAGACCCCAAGATGCACGGATCTTGAAGAAAGATGCCACCTTGGAAATTGGCTTCCAGAACTTCTCCTCGCTGAGAATCCATCCCACAGAACCTGCTGGGAAGACACCGAAGCGTCTGCCTGGCGCAAAGTTCTCCGAGCCGTTGTAACCCATGTTGAACTCTGCCATATATCGGCTGGCATAGTCGTAAGTAACACGACCCACAAGGCCTACGTAAGAACGAGGTACATCTGGATAAGAACTTTTAGAATAGTAATACTGCTTCGACTGGTTGTAAAGGAGCAGTGCATTAACGGTATGCTTATCGAATACACGAGAATAGTTGAAGCTGCCCTCCAAGTACCAGTCACGTGCCTTATCCTGAGATGCAGAATAAGAAGGATCTGTATCATTGCCATTCTGACGATATACAATATATGGTGTACCATCAGCATTTAAGATTATTTTCTTGTTACCTTCTGCATCCAAGATGAATTGACCCTGATCGTCTTTCTCATACTGTATGAGCGGATTGAATGAAGCCACGACGCTCTTACCCTGCTTATTAATGGTATAGGCAGAGTTATAAGATCCCTTTGCCTTGAAACTCAATCCCTTGGTTATGAAGTCAAGTTTCTGGTCGAGAACGAGGTCCATCTGAATCTTATTGATATTGGTCTGCATGAATCCATTGCCATAGTAACCCATACCTGCATTACCTACGAACGGCAACTTCTGATCATCATAGTCGGCGGTACAATAAACCATCTTACCATCCACGATACCAGGACTGGAGAATGGGGTTGCATAATAAATCTGCTTAATCAATCCGGCAGCACCTGAACCCGTATAAGGCTTATCAGCATTGCTCACGTTACCTGCCACATTGAACGACAAGGTTGTAGTTTTGGTTGCCTTGAGGTCGAGGTTAGAACGGTAGTTGAAACGATGATACTGATAACCATAGTTGTATCCTGCACCAAACTCTTTGAAAAGACCATCCTGAGAGTAATAACCTGCAGAGATAAAGTACTTCACACGATCAGTTCCACCCGAGATATTCAAGTTGTGCTGCTGCTGAAGAGTTACATCTTTCATGATGTAATCAGCCCACTTGGTACTTGGGAAACGGATAGGGTCTGAGCCAGTGGCAAACTTCTGAATGATGCCATCAGAGAAACTGTTAGAGAAAGTGTGCTCAGCAGTATATGCATCCAAACTTGGATATTTACCAATTGCCACACTTTTGTTTGCACGCATCCAATAATCATTCAGAGACATCTGATTATAGAAGTTGGCATACTCGTAAGAACTAGCCTGCTCCACCATCTTGGTAGGAGCAAGAGCGGTCCAGGATGTTGAGACGTTGATCTTGGCCTTGCCCTGAGCACCACGCTTGGTAGTAATAAGGACAACACCATTGGCACCACGAACACCGAACACGGCAGTGGCAGAAGCATCCTTCAAAACGGTAACACTCTCGATTTCATTTGGGTCAATATCTGCCATGGTTCGCTCCACACCATCCACCTGGATAAGAGGCTGCGAATCGCCCCAAGTAGCCTTACCACGAACGAAAATCTCTGCGGCATCGCTACCTGGCTCACCAGAATACTGTACGGTTGTCACACCCGAAAGCTGACCACCGAGCACGTTATTGACAGAACCTACGGAAGTGCGGACCAAATCCTCACTCTTCACGCTGGAGATGGCACCCGTCATAGTTACCTTCTTCTGCACACCATAAGCCACCACCTCTACTGCATTCAAGCTGACAGCTCCACCCTCCTTCATGGTTACTTTCATACCATTCTTGGCTGGAACAACCTGATCTGCGAATCCAATATAGGAAATCTTCAGCTTTGCGCCAGGCTTCACCTTTATGGAGAAATTACCATCCATATCGGCAACTGTACCTTGCGTACTACTACCACCTACGACCAAAACTGTGGCACCAATAATAGGCTCACCAGTCTCGTCGACAATTGTACCTTTAACAAGTTCTCCCTGTTGTACATTCTGAACCTCAGCAATAGCCTTCGACACCAACATTGGTGAGAAAGTCATCGTCGTGAGACACAGCGCCAAGGGCAGAACAGAACTTTTCAGGACTTTGTTTTTGTTCATACCTGGTTTAGTTTTTAAGAAGATCAGCAGCAGAATCCAAACGCTCCGCCACCAACGTTCATGTTTGTATTTAATTTTGTTTAATTCTTTGGTTTAAAAATTGTTGCTGCAAAAGTACGAAATTCATTGTATATATATAAATCTAAATCGTACAATTATCCGTCAGATTGTACAAAAATACATAATAAACAAACAAAAAGACACAATAAATAACAAAAAATAGCACGGAAAACAAAGGAAAGAGACAATAATACCTAGTTTATCTAGTGGATTTAGTTTTAATCAGTAGGCGTTCTATCAATCCTTGAACTCCAAGGAGAGTTCTCCTGTTCCCAGAAGATTATAGCTCATGCGATGATATGGCGTAGTGCCAAACTCCTTGATTGCCGCACGATGCTTCTTCGTAGGATAGCCCTTGTTGCTCTTCCAGTCGTACTGAGGATATTCCTCGGCAAGGGCATCCATATAGTCATCACGATAGGTCTTGGCAAGGATGCTTGCCGCTGCTATCGCCAGATACTTTCCGTCACCTTTTACTATAGTAGTATAAGGTAAATCCTGGTAAGGCTTGAAGCGGTTGCCGTCTACGATGACTGCCTCCGGGCGCACCTTCAACTGGTCCAAGGCACGATGCATCGCCAGAAAACTGGCATTCAGAATATTGATCTGATCGATTTCTTCGGGAGTAACCACCCCCACAGCCCAAGCCACCGCATCACGCTCTATCTGCTTGCGGAGCGCCTTGCGCTTCTTGTCGGTGAGTTTCTTACTATCGTTCAAATCGGCATTCTGATAATTAGGGGGAAGAATAACGGCGGCAGCATACACGCTGCCCGCCAAACATCCACGGCCTGCCTCATCGCAGCCAGCCTCTATCATATCCTTGTAATAATGACTTTCTAACATAACTTATTCTGATTTTTAATATTTCTTATTCTGATAAATACTTCTTCTATCGAAAATCCTTCTATTCCTTTGCTTGTTCTTGTTTGATATACTGAGATGGAGGCATGCCATATTGCACCTTGAAGCACTTGCTGAAATAGTAAGGGTTGTCGAATCCCACAGCATACGCCACCTCCGATACATTATTGTCGCCTTTCGCCAACAATTCTGCAGCCTTCTTCATTCTCAATACACGGATGTAGTCGTTTGGCGTATAACCCGTCACACCTCTCACCTTTCTATAAAAGAGGGTGCGCCCCATGCGCAGCAGGCCAGCCACCTTATCTACCGACAAATCCTGCTCGCCAAGACGTGGATAAATCACGGCATCCAAACGGCGCACAAACATCAGATCCTGGTCGTTAGCACACATTGCTGAACGAACCGCCTGAACCTCCTTGCAAAACTTCTGCTTGAGTCGTTCACGCTGATCAAGCAACTGAAAGATGCGAGCAACCAGCAGTTGCGGACTGAAAGGCTTCGTGATATAGGCATCGGCTCCCGACTCCGTCCCCTCCAACACCTTGTCATCGGTACTCAATGCCGTCAACAGGATGATAGGGATATGGCAGGTTTCAAACTTATTCTTAAGTCGCTTAGTCAGTTCGAAGCCATTCATCCCCGGCATCATCACATCGCTTACCACCAGGTCGAAGTCTTCTTCCTTCGCCATGGCTAAGCCCATCTGTCCATCGGTGGCTACCCTGAGGTTAAAACAACTTTCCAATTCCGATGCCAGGAAGTCGCGTACATCATTATCATCCTCAACCAGTAAGATGGTCTTGCGGTTGAGAGGCTCATCTGCATCTGCTTTCTGCGGCTCCTTCTTTTCATTCTCCGGCTTTATCACAGAATCCACAGGCGCAACCAATATCGGATTGTTCTCTATCAGAAAGTCTGATTCCTCATAGCATTCCTTGCCCAACGGAATCTTCACCACAAAGATTGCTCCTCCCCCTTCGTTGTCATGGAAGGAGATTTCTCCATGGTGAACCTTCACCAACTCGTGGGTAAGATGCAAACCGATGCCAAAGTTCTCGCCCGTATAGCTACTCTGCATGAAACGGCTGAACAGCTGGGCTTGCTTCTCCTTCGGTATTCCTACACCGGTATCAGCCACTCTGACTGTCAGTTTTCCCCCTTGGAAAGCAAGGCTAACCACTATCCTACCCTTCACAGGCGTATATTTAAAGGCATTGGAAAGCAGATTGAACACCACCTTGTCCATCTTTTGCTGGTCAAGATACATCAGATAGGCTGGCAACTGAGACTCAAGCTTAAAATCTATCTGCTTAGATTCAGCTGCATCGTCAAACATCTTGCAGATGCCCTGCACGAACATCACAACATCCGTTTCCTGCAAGGAAAGCTTCAGTTTTCCAGCCTGCATCTTTCTGAATTCCAGCAGTTGGTCGATGAGTCGCAACATACGCTGCACACTCTTATCCATCGTTCTCACGGTCTTCTCCAGCTCCGGCTGCCAATGATTGGCCTTCATGATGCGCTTCTCCTTTTCGAGAGAGCCTTGAATCAATGTAAGCGGTGTGCGGAACTCATGTGCAATATTGGTAAAAAACACCAACTTATAGCGTATAAGCTCCTGTTCGAACTTGATTTTTCCCTTCAGGAGATTCTTTTCACGAATGCTCTTGGCTACCATAACTATCACCACCGTGAGGAACAAGGCATAGAACACCCATGCCCATACCGACAGATAGAATGGTGGCTCAACGCTGATATCGAGTACACTTTCCTTGCCCCAGATACCATCGGAATAAGATGCCTTGACGTGAAGGCGATAACTGCCAAATGGCAGATTCTGGTAATTAACCCAAGGAGTAGGCGAAGGAATGCTCCAAGATGAATCGTATCCCTCCAGCCAATAGGTATATTTCACGTTATTCACATCGGAATAATCGAGCGTAGAGAAGTTAATTTTAGGCGAACGCTCCTCATACGACAAGGTCATCTCATCAGAATAAGGATGAGAGGTAAACACCACGGAAGTCTGTCCCTTGACATGACTGATACGGGAAGGATTAATGATGGTTAAACCATAATTGCCACCCAGCAACACCCTGCCATCATCGAGACATACTGCCGAGTTCTCATTATATACATTGCCCATCATGACCCGGGAGAAAAGATAGTTATCAAAAGATTTATCCTTTGCCTTCCAGCAAGATACACCCTGCTGGGTAGATACCCACAGATTTCCATCAGCAGTTTCCACCACCGACTGCACCATATTGTTGATAAGTCCCTGCGAAGCATCCAGAATACGGAATTTTCCGTCTTGCATGCACACCAATCCCTCGCCAGGCACTGTGAGCCACAACCTTCCCTGTCTATCTACCAGCATATCATGTATCTCGGAACCCCGTTTATAGACACGCAGTCCCTGTCCATCAGCAGCAAACCGGGTAGGATCTACACAGAAGAGACCACCCGAAGTACCGCCCCAAAGCATACCTTTGCGGTCGATGGCGAGACATCTTACTTCGTTAAGTCCCACACTATCAGCAAAGAAAGTCTTCACCTCATATCCTTCGCCACGAGGAATGGCTACACTCAAGCCTTCGCCAAAGGTACCTATCCACATACGTCCCCGAGCATCCGGTTTCAGGCAGAACACCTTCTTGTTCTTGAAATCCAGTCCTGGAATGCCATAGATACCCTTTCCTCGGGTACCAATCCACATTCTTCCCTGTGGCATTTCCACCACACTATATATATTGGAATCAAAATGGCTTTTTCCCAGCATTTGCGCCATGTCGGCACTATAATGATACAGGCATCCATCGCGAGTACCCACCATCACCGAACCATCACGCTGCTTCTTAACCATTCTCACCACATTAGAGAAATCGAGGTTCTCCTTGCCATTCGGGAAAATGCGCACCACACCCTTGTCCATTACCTGGAGATGTGACACACCTCCATACTCAGCACTTACCCATACTCCATCACGACGGTCGGCAGCAATGCAAAGCAGGTAATTAGAGGCTATCGGCGATTCTCCCTTGTCGTTTGCCACGAAGTGCTGTCCTTGGGTCAAGTCGTGATTGAATACAAACAGTCCCTTGCCATAGGTGGATATCCAAACCAGGCCGTGGTTATCCTCCACGATGTTAAAACGTTCGTAATCGATATAGTTAGTTTCATTTGGCAACAAGCGCAAGGTAATCAGGCTATCGCCCACCACCTTGCGCAAGATACCCGTATTGTTGTAAATCCACTTGCCACCTTTATTATCAGTAAGCACACGCCCATTAGGCACCTTCCATTTCTGCACCAGTTGCTTATCAGCTATTTTTGCATCCTGCAACTTAGGCAGGATATCCTCCATCTCTTTAGCCGAGAGGTACTTCACCTTGAAGTTTCCATCACGATAATCTACGATGAGTCCCCCATCCTTTGGTCCCCACATATAGAACAGTCCCTTTTCCTGCAATTTTGATTGGGTAAAATGCAAAGGTCTTTCCTGTGCTCTCCATCCTTTCGCCTCCGACAGGTAATCCACCAGATGTCCCGTTGTCATATCCAGACAATAGAATGTCTCAGAGGCAGTATAAATCCACATATACTTAAAGTCCTTATCTTCCGTTATGCGCTTCACACGGCGGTCGGAACTAGAAGCATACGCACTATCCTGTAAATACACCTTCATCTGATTGCCATCATATCTTGCCAATCCATTGTTGGTAGAAAACCACATGAATCCTTTTTGATCCTGATAAATATCAGACACAGCATTAGAAGGCAACCCGTCTTGAAGGGTCACCAATTTGGCTCTCACATCAATGGGAAGTGAGAGCGTATCGATAGAAGTCTCCTGACTTACCTTTTCTTTGCAATCATCGTCCTCATGAGCTTGCTTTCCATGCCCAAGGCATGCTTGGAGAGTCAATATTACAAAGATTATGATGATAAATCTTATATATTTCATTTTGTTTCAGCCGCTTTAATTGAGGGCAAAGATACAACTTTTATCTGAAACAAAAGCAAAATTGGGAAATAAGTATCATTTTTTAGTGTATTATTATCAAAAATCCTCTTCCAGAGTGCAAGAACATATCTTTTAGAGAACAAGAACATATGTTTCAGAGTGCGTGAACATACCTTCAGAGAGATTCCCACTAGGCTCGGCAGACCTGCTGACTAGGCTCAGCAGGTCTGCTCACTGCAGTCAGCTGTTCTGCCGAGCCTAGTGACACTTCAATCAGGAGTAATCATATTTTTATAGATGATATAGGTAGGTCTGGCTAGTTTACTGTTGACGTAGAACAGTTCACTGTCTTACCTAGAACAGTCAACTGTCTTACCTAGAACAGCCAACTGTCTCCATATCTGCCAGTAGGCTGTCCACACGGCATAGCAAAACCTGCCATAAGAGATAAGAATACAAGACCATCCCCTGGGATTCTTGATTCCGAAAATAGAATAAACAATGGATTCATGAAATACTCTTCACTCTTCACCCAGCCCTCGTAAACCCCGATAAACAGGGCGTTTCCCAGGGTGAAGAGTAGGCTCAACTCTTCACCACTCTTCACCACTCTTCACCCAAGCCTCTAAGCCTGTCCCTTCTCTACCAGAGAGAAATCTTAACCATTTTCGGTCACCATCGCAGATGACCCGATTTTGTACAATTCTTCATGCTATTTATTTTTTCAATGTCCCCTTATGGTAAGCGGCTCCGCGTTTATACCTTGCATAATTCAAAAAAAACAGTAACAGCTGATTAAACAAATGCTGTTACTGCTTTTTCCATCGGTCAGGAAGTAAGTCTCTATATTTCTCCAGTGGGGTATTCGGTTGCCATTCAATGGTCTTTTCTATGACATCGCTAATGTATTCAAACAGATTGATGCCATTCAACTTGCATGAAATAGCTATAGAATATAGGATAGCTCCCCGTCTTGCTCCTTCGTGCGAGCCAAAGAACATAGAGTTTCTTCTTGATAGTGATATGTACCTCTGGATTCTCTCAATGTAGTTGTTATCGAGAGCCGTATCACCTCTTTTGAAGATGTCACAAATGGCATTATATTCATTAAGGGCATAGCCGACCGCCTGCGCCAAGGTAGACTTGGGCAGCAAATCCTTCCTGGAAGATATTTCCTCCAGTTTCTCCAATAAATCCTGTAAAATGTCTGGTGCGTATGACTGCCGATAGGCAAGATGGTCTTCAACGGTCCATCCATTTACCCCAACCTTATGTTTTTTGTCTTCTCGATAAAATCTGTTGATGATATCTACGACCTTCTGAGCATCCTTGTCCTCCTTGCCGCAGTCGATGAAGTCTCTCTTGACATGCTGTAGGCAGGCGATTCTCATAATGTCAGGATAAGCATCCGACTCCAGTTTCCGGTAAGGAGCATATGCATCACTCTGTATGGTACCTTTATAATCAGAGAATACGTTAAGTATGACCTGCTCAGAACGTGAACCATCCTCATATACGAAGAAGACAAGTCCCAGTTCAGGCGCACTTACAGCCCAGAGGTAGCCTTTCTTCGAACCCTTGTCCGTAGGCTTTGTCTTGGCTAACAGCACTTTATGATATGTCTCGTCTGCCGAGACATAATCCTGCTGCAACACTACTTGGCAGATAGCCTTATAGAAGTTTTCCAGTACATCGGCACTTCTGGCAATCAGCTTGTTTGCCGTAGCTTTCCTTAACGTAAACCCATTGTCGGCAAAGTATTTGGTAATTCGCTCTACCGGCATGGAATAGATGTATCGCATCTGCAGGAGACCTGCTGCAAAGGAAGGTGAATAGGAAGAATTCAACAACAGAGCCGGCGGAGTCTTCCCCGGATACATGATACTTCCATCCGTATAAGTGTTGATGTGATACACGGTCTTGATGAACTTGATGGGTTCCATGCTGTAACGTATACAGGTACGAGTCCCGAAGAGACGCAACGTCTTCAAAAGCTCTGCATCCATGACTGGATCTATCGTAACATGCACTTCTTTCATTTCGTAATGCATGTCACGCTTGGCTCCGTTGTTTTTGCGTGCCTTTCTTTTTTCGGCCTGCTCTTTTTTCTTCTTGTCAAATTCCTCCTGGGGCATCGAGTCTTGTGGATTCTTCTCCTGACGTTCGGACTTCTTGCCTGAAACGAGCTTGCCGAGTGCCTTGTTCTGACGATTCGCTTTGTCTATGGCGATTCCTTTCTGGACGAGTAGTTCTTCTAATGACTTTATACGTATAATGAGTTCGTTGACCTGTAGGGTCAGCGAACTCACTGTAGTATTAGCTTGCTGAAGTTGTTCGTTGGCAAGCTGAAGTTGTTCCTTCAAAAGTACTATAATTTCGTCCTTTGTCATAGTGCAAAGATACGAAAAAATATCGAGATATGCAAGTATTCTTATATATTATTTTTAGTTATTTTATTGATGTACAATATGTTAGAATTTTCCTGCCGCTACTATAGATTGAGTCTCTTTCTATATTTCATGCTTTTTAGGCAAATTCCGCTCATGATGGCCGATAGTGTCCTGTACGGCATTTTGCATTGTTTGTTCTTGGGGTCAAAGAATGGTAATTCAAAGGTTCCTCGCTCCAATCGCTTCTGGTACAGCAAGAAACCATCGCCATCCCACTTGAGCATTTTTACCTGCTGGCGGTTCTTGGAGAAGAAGATGAATACCGCACCACCAAGTGGCGGAAGTTCCAGCTCGGTTCTCACTATCTGATACAAGCCATTTATGCCCATGTTCATTCGTACGTATCTCTGGCAGACATAGTACTGGGTACTCTCATTCAATCCAAACATACTGCATCCTCCTTCTCATAAAGTTTCATCAACGCCATAACAGACTTGGCACATCCTTTTTTAACGGAAACCAAAGTTCCATTTGGAAAGGTTATGTTTATGCCATAAAGGAGGTCCTCCATAGGAAGATCTATGGTAGGAGGTTCCATAGGCACGAACATCATGCCTGTACTTGATGCAGATGCTTCTGCTTTTTCTCTGCGGGCTGCCTCCTGGGCTTGGCGGATTTCCTGCTTGGCACGTAAAACTGAATATCCTTTTTCGCACATCCAGTTCATCATGGTGCGATGATTTACATGTCTTTCCTTCAAGAAAGGAGTAAGTTGGGCCTTGGGGTTTCGATTCAGATAGACTAAGAAGGAATCCCAAGCCTTCTCAAAACGTTCGTTTGCTGTCATAATTTGTTTGATTTTAAAATGATGGTGCAAAGGTACGAACAAATGAGAAGACTACAATGGTATAAACGCGGAGCCGCTTACCCCTTATGGGTGAAGAGTGGTGAAGAGTGGTGAAGAGTTGCGGGAACTCTTCACCACGCTAAACACCTTGTTTATAGAGGTTTGCGAGGGCTGGGTGAAGAGTGAAGAGTATTGTCCGAGTGCTAAGTTTACAGCATTCTCTTTTTGAGAGTTTTTCTTCCGGGATAGACCACTGAGAGTGCATGAAACATCATCTATTCTTGACTATATTTCCATCAGGAGTTATCGCCTCAGCAGAAATAATAAGTTGCCTGCATGTACCCGTATTGCAAATTCTCAAATCCACATAGCCTTCCTTATTGGTCCTTACGTAAGGATTCCAATACAATGTACGACGGAAATCTTCATTGGATGGAAGTTCACCATACCCCGGCGAATAGAACTCCACAGCAGGACTATACCCATCAAAGAATGTGTGGCGCAAGTTTTTGGGGCATTTTCTAAACATCTTATGGGTATAGACAAAGACTGTTGCCATATTACCAATTTTCGCCCAAGCATTTCCCACCAAATAGCGTTTCCAGACATTAGGAGCTTCGGTAATATAAATCGCCTTTACTTCTCCCATTGTTACAGGCATATCGTCTATAGTTCTACTTTTCATCAAAGGAACCGTGCCTGTAAAAGGGAGACCATTTGTGATACATCTTGGACTATTGTCCAACATCCACAAAATAGGATTTCCATTATAAGAGAAATCGCAAACATCTTTATCATACCAAAAAGCAGGGTTAAAGGCATCAAACAGTTCTCTATAATCACCCTTAAACGCATGATTTTTCTGTTTCAGCCATTCATAGATATAGGGAATCTCCTCACCTTTATCCAAAAGTCTGTCTCTCTCCTTATCTATATTATAATATAGGTAAGAGACTTCCTTGCCTTCCGTTATATTATCCCAGGCTATTCCACTTTCCCAAAAATGCTTTTTCTTGACCACGGTGGGCAACATGTGAGTGCGAGAGAGCATGCTGATACCAGCAGGCTTCTCTAACACTTCATCAGTATTGCGGCTGTAATGAAAAGAAGTCATGGCTGCCGTGGCATCCTGGGGACGCATCAACTCCAACAAGGAAAGGGAACGAGGTGATGGAGAAAAATTACGGTCTATCTCTATACTATACTTTTTAGGTATGTGAACAAACATATTCCATTCTCCATCACAAGGAGGAACTTCTATCACGTAATAGCCCAGACTGTCGGTCACAGCATTCCCACTCAGAGACTGCCCCAACTCATTGTAAAGGCGGAAACGTAAATTCTGGTTGGACACAATGGCTTTCTTTTGAGGACCCTTTAATCTTCCTGAAATGCTCAATCCCTTTTCTACAGGATGAACTATCTTGAAGTTTTTCTTGCCCATCATCTGACTGAGATCATAACGACGCCAGCCTTGAACCAACATCAGCAGGTCGGCTGCTTCGCGATGTTCGGCATCGTCTGACTCAAAATAATATTCGGGATGAGACACATAGCCATGCAGTTCTCCTGCCAACAGAAGCCAGTTCTCGCAATCAAGAGAAGAGATATTCTTTTCCGTATCGGCATCACGAACTGATAAGGAGAATATGGTAGATGGGGGAGCATGAAAAGACAGGTTGATTGGGGAGGACGGGAGCAAGGAGGTTTCTTTTACGGTAACACTTATGCTATCTTTTAAAGTCCGGGGATATTGGAAAAACAACCTGTCTGCAAGAACCTGACCAGCGCCATTGACTACACTGACCCGGTTTACACCATCAGCAATGGCTGAATCTGGAAGAGACAAATATATAGAACGACTACCCGCTACAACATCCACATGCTTCAATGCACCATGAGCTGTCAGTACTATTCCCAAAGAATCCTGGGCAAAGGAGGTCGTTGTATTCAAATTCACACACCAGGATTTACCAGACTGTGTCACTCTCATGCTACAGCCTTCCTTTTCCGCCACAGGCAATTCCTGGCGATATAATCTTCCCCTCTTATCTTTCAAGTTTAGAGAATATATCTTACCAGGCTGTGCTACAAGAGAGAATACGCCACGACCGTTTTGAGAGGTACTGACAGAACATAGGCACTCTTCTCCACAGGACAGTTCACCCGTTCCATTAACAGGTAAACCCTGACGGTCTCTTATTTCAAATGCTACACGACAAGACAAGTTCTCTACCAAATGACCACCTTCGGGGAAAAAAGCTATATTACCATCCTCTGGCTTGGCAAAGGATATCCCAGTTTCCTCCTTAGTAGGCACTTTTTCTGATTCACGAACTTGCCAGGCTGTTTTCCCTAAAGAAGGACGAGAATAGTCACCTTCCTTGCCAGGCGTTTCAAAAATAGGGAACACACGAGAGAAAAGCCAGCTACTATCCCAATTGAGCATATAGCGAGTATAGGCTCTGACTTCATAGAAACCACCTGCCAGCACGTTACGTAAGTCAAAGACGCCATCAGCCTGTCCCATAGCCCCTATCGGAAGTTTTTGGGTTTCCACCACATTACCGCTTCTGTCAAGCAATTCAACATAAAGGACTCGGCTCACATCAGTTGCATGGTGATTGTCACTACGCAAGACATAAGCCTTAAACCACATCTTCTCCCCCATAAAATAAGCTGTATTATCGAAATGAAGATACACTTTTTCCTGAGGGAGATAACGATTGAACAAATTGATTCTATTTACCCTTAATTCCGCAACACTATAGTTTAACATTATTTATAAGTGCCTGAGCAACAAAAAGTTGCCCAGGATTTTGCCATGTCAGAATTTTCACTTACCTTAGTGTTGCGAAAAGAAGACAAGCAAAACTCTAATATGACATGGCAAAGATACAAATAAAATCTGAGAAACTCACTCCTTTTGGAGGAATTTTTTCTATTATGGAGCAATTTGATGCTCTTTTAGCTCAAACCATAGATTCCACCTTGGGATTGAGATGCACTATGTTTGGTTATCAATATAGCGAAATTCTACGCTCTCTGATGTGCGTATATCTTTGTGGCGGCTCATGTATTGAGGATGTTACAACTCACTTGATGAAACATTTGTCTCTTCATCCAACTCTTCGCACTTGCAGCGCAGACACCATATTGCGTGCTATCGAAGAACTGACTTGTAAGAACATCACCTATAAATCTGCTTCTGGCAACTCCTATGATTTCAATACTGCAGACAAGATGAACTGCTTATTGATCAAAGCCCTGCTTGCTACTGGTCAATTGAAATCCGGTCAAGAGTATGATTTTGACTTTGACCATCAGTTCATTGAAACAGAGAAGCATGATGCAAAACCAACCTACAAGAAGTTCCTGGGCTATAGTCCAGGTGTGGCAGTCATTAACGACATGATTGTCGGTATTGAAAATAGAGACGGCAACACAAACGTGCGCTTCAACCAAAGAGAGACTTTGGAAAGAATCTTCAAGCGACTGGAGGCATCAGAAGTATATATATCCCGTGCCCGCATGGATTGCGGCTCATGCTCGGAGGAAATCGTAGATATGGTAGAGGCTCATTGCAGGCATTTTTATATTCGTGCCAACAGATGCTCTTCCTTCTACGATTCCATGTTTGCCTTGACTGGATGGAAAACTGTTGAAATCAACGGTATTGAATTTGAGCTGAATTCCATCCTTGTTGAGAAATGGAAAGGAAAACCGTATCGTCTTGTCATACAGAGACAAAGGCGAATAGATGGAGACCTTGACATTTGGGAAGGCGAATATACCTACAGATGTATACTGACTAACGATTACAAGTCGAGTGCAAGAGACATCGTGGAATTCTACAATCTTCGTGGTGGCAAGGAACGCATCTTCGATGACATGAACAATGGCTTTGGCTGGAATCGATTGCCAAAATCGTTCATGGCACAGAATACTGTATTCCTGCTTATGACAGCTCTCATCAGAAACTTCTACAAAGCTATTATGCAGAGATTGAAAACCCATGAATTTGGATTGCGTGCCACCAGCAGAATCAAGACCTTTGTTTTCAAGTTCATCTCTGTTCCTGCGAAATGGATTAAGACATCACGTAGGCATGTATTGAATATTTACTCAGACAACAATGCTTATGCCAACCTGTTCAAGACAGACTTTGGTTAAAGACCATGCTTTTCTGGTTAAACCAGCGTATTACCTCAAGTCGCTTTATGGGGTAAGGGGATTTTGTGTCTGCGACATTTCTGTTGTGCAAGAAATATGTACAATAAAATGAATTTTGTCGCTTTGCAAGCAAAATCCCACTAAACCCTATAGGTTGCGGATTTGAGGTTTACCATTTCCCGTATCCCTACATCCTCCGCAGCATGAAGAGGGGAAAAGAATAGAAACACTATTGCGAATATTACAAAGTTACAATTTACTCTTCTCATATTATTACAAACTAACTATGACTCTGTAGATTCATATTTCCACTCAATTTTACCACCATTTCTAGTACATTCGTTTGAGCACTTCTGCATATTTAATCCTATCTACCTGCAAATCTTCAGAACTAGCATTTACTACCATAACAAACAGAGACACTAAGGCCAATATATATTTTTTCCCATTCAGTTTAAGTTTTATAAATTAAAACAATAAGCATAAACAAGTCTAGACAATTCAAAAGTTTTCAGAGGCAGGCCACACCGATTATGCAGCCTGCCTTGAATATTATCCTATCTATTAGTTGAGCTTCAAGCCAGCAACATTATAGATGGCATTACCCTTCTGAATAACAAGGCGACCATTCTTGCTGAACTTCATTACCTTCACATTCTTTGCTGCATCAGCAGCAGGGATAGACTCTATACCTGTTGTAGAACCAGCAGTCTTGATAACATAGATGTCATAAAGCTGCCCCTTAGAGCCACCAGATACCTGAGCAACACGGAGGTAAACAGGTGTAGTCTCGTTCAAGTGGAAACGAGTCTTCTTGTACAAACGCTGAGATTTAGAGAAGTTCAAATCTCCAACCTTCTCCCAAGTTGTACCATCAGCAGACTTCTGCAACTCGATGCCAAGGTCGCTAGTACCACCATTAGAAAGATAAGTAACAACATCAAATGTTCCATCAAATGTCTTGGTTGACTTCACACGCATAGTATAAGGATCACCTGAAGACTTACCACCAAAGCTAACCTTACCCTTAGAAGGTGTACCGCCTATCTCATCGATAGCCTCTTCTGCAAAATAACCAGCAGTACCAGTGAAGATACCAGAAGAAGCTGAGACATTGGTCTCACCTGTGATTACCTGACCTTCAGATTCGATAATCCAATCCGTATCAGAAGTAGAAGATACATACTTGTAAGCCTTTGGGTCTGGCTTATAGATAACTTTCTCCTCACCTGTCTCAGGATCTGTCTCGGTATGGTCAACCTCGCTACCATAGTAAGCCCAAGCAGACTTGCCGAAGTAATAAACAGCCTTAGCTGCACCACTAGCACTGCCAGCAGTAATAGCTTCTGCCAAAGGAGTAGAAACACCATCAGCATCTGTTACAACAGCATTTGTGAACCAATCAGCCTCATTGGCAGTGAAGTGAGAGATAGTATCCTTAACTTCAGGAATACCCTTTACTGCAAACTCTATAGCTACAGCCTCGCTCTGCAACTTGCCCTCAGCAACCGCAAAAGCTGTGATGGTACCAGGCTCAGTTACCTCTACAGGCTCTGCATAGGTAGCAGCAGTGCTGGTCTTGGTCTGTCCACTGAATGAATAGTAAACCTGAGCACCCTCTTCCTTGTTGGTAATGGTGATGACAGACTTACCTTCCTCTGATGCAATCTCAACAACCGGAGCAGCTGCCTGAGACTGGATGTCGATTTCCTTAGAAGATTCCTCACTCTGGAGATAACCCTCAGAAACAGCATAAGCTGTCAACTTAACAGGCTCTGTGTAAACCAATGGCTCAGAATAAAGCTGGTACTCGCCATCGCCTACCTTATAATAGACCTGAGAACCGCCAGTTGCACAACTGATAGAAACAGTGGTCTGCTGATCTGCATAGTTCAAAGAATAAGAAGGAGCAGCAGCATTGGTTACATCACGCTTGGTTTGAGCAGCCTCGTTGATGATATTACCAAGAAGGCTAGACCACTCGGCGTAAGTTGTTACAGCGGTTTCATCAGAACCCAACAGGAAGTAGCTGTTCTTGCCTGCACCATTATTATGACGATGGATGGCAACAGCATCACCCTGCTTAGCGATAACCTCGTCGTTGGCAAACTTCTCTGGAAGAGTTACAGACACATGAGATGCATAATCGAATGTACCATCCTCAAGCGTAAGGTTTGTCCAATAGCCTGCATCAGCATCGGTCACGGTCATTGTTGTTACATCGTCAGCAGCTGCGGTATAACCAAAGAGTTTGTTGTTCAAGTTAACCATTGGCACGAAAGCGATGTTCTTCTCCAAGGTTGGATAAGCAGGAGACTCGGCTGTTACGTCTGAACCAACAACCACTGCCTCGTAGCTACGCAAAGACTCATCGGTAACCTCATCGGTGGTAGCATCGATATCTGTATATTCAAAGCCATCGGTAGGACGCATAGCATAATCCAAGCCTGCGCCACCAGCATGCAACCATGCCACCTTGCGAGCCTCACCCATGTTGTCACCCTCATCAACCTTGATGAAGTACATGTGGCAGCCATTGGTGTTGTAAATCAACACATTGTAGGTACCATCCTCGTTAGGAGTATCCGTCAAGCCCTCTTCTGGTACCTGCCAGGTCTGCTCCACGTAAGTCTTAGGCACCGCATTGGCTTTGCCATCAGGATCCATCAGTTTGGTACCCTTGGTGCTAAACTTGCCGTTCTCCACGATGTAGAGTTCATAACCACGAGCCTCTGTGGTTTTGTGAGACTCCACACCCATAGTAATCTTTGCACCAGCCTTTACATTAGGAATCACGAAATAGTCCTTCTTCTTAGAACCCGTCCAGAGATAAGAAGCGCCCTCATAGCCTGAGCCATTGTTGATGGCGATGGCCAAAGAACGATTCGTAGTGTTGGTGTAGAGCAAGCCATCCAATTCCTGGATAGGCTGTCCGTCTGCACAAAGCTGAGCACCAGTGGTAGCATTACCCTGGGCCTTTACCTCCCAGAAGATTTTACCACCTTTGGCAGCAGCTTGATTACCATTTGCCTTCTCGATGTCTGACCAGCCACAAGCAGGATTCAAGGCTTCTGCATCTGTAGAGAAATTAGCAGATGCGCCCTTGTTCAAGTTGGCAATTGTAGCGGCACTCCAATTCGTGAAGTCCCACTTTCTACTTTCTGCATTTGCTGTCAATACACTGACAGCCAACAATGCTAGTGTCAAGAATTTCTTCATACACGATAGTTGTTAAATTAATATTAGGTTATTTATTCTTCTTCAAGATGATTCTCTATCCGTTCGATTCCCGGATTCTAGAGATGATACTTCACCCAGTTGGCACCATTCATGATGGCAGCACGCACCTGGGCAGCCAATCCTCTGGTTTCATACTTAGGACAGATTTCATCTGCCACGATACCCCTGTCCTTGTATCTCACAGCCACTCGGTTCATCCAAGGATAAGTCTTGCCTTCGCAAGAGAACTCCATTTCAGCCTCCTTCATGATCTGGATATCGTTGTTTCGCTTGGCAACTTGCATCTGAGCCGGATTGTTTCCGGTTTCAATCTGGCGCGCCGACAATTCGTAGGCACCACGGATTCCGGTATCAGGATACTTGCGAGTACCCCACTCTGCACTAGAAGTCCAGTTGCGGGTAAATCCTTCCCACTCCGGATACTTGATCGGCTTGCCTGCCTTGATAGAGTCATCGTTGGCAACAAGTTCATCTACCTTCTCACCCGTCATTCCGCTGTTGAGCACACTGTTCAATGCCGAGAAACGGTCTAACTGATTCAAGGCCTCACACAACATCAGATGATACTGGGTGGAACGATAGATATAAATATGCACATCGTCCTGATAAGCGTTGGCACGGATGCCATTGCGGCCACCATTCTGACGATACTTGGCGATGTAATAGCCATCGGCACTCTTTCCTACCAGATTCTTAAAGCGAGTTTCAGATGTTGAACCGCCTGGATTCTTATCAGGATTGGTGAAATTATCCATACCGGCCTCAGAAGGCTTCAATAGATACTTGGCAGGAGTATCACTATTGAAATGCTCTACCAAAGAATTGGTCTGCCCCTGGTTGTAATCGTAAAGGATGGCACATACATTCTCAGGTACGTATGGCTCCTGCGACTGCCACAAATTGGCATAACGTCCCTTGGTTCCGGCATTAGGACACCAGTAAGGGTTGTTGCCCGAGAAACTCTCATTATTTATATATACGTTCAGCGCCTTTAGGAGCAAGTCGGCAGCCGTCTTGTAATACACCTTGGCAGGCTCATTGCCCACACCATTGTCGGCATCCAGATAAGCACCCTTCCAAAGACAAAGCTCAGAATAAACACCCTCGTAAGTTGGAACGATATAATTCCACTTGCGGAAAGGAGAAGCCGCAATGTTCGTCACATTCGTCGGATCAAGCCATGCAATCCAGTCAACTACACGGTCGGACTTCACACCATCATATCCCGCTTCCATCAGGTTCAGGCATTTATCTATCACCTGGTTCATCGGAATGACATTGTTACGTGCCTGTGCCAAGAAAGCATCCACACTGCCCACGGGTTCATCTATCCAGGCAGCCTCGCCATAAATCTCACCGATGGTCTTATAAGTCCATGCCTTGATGCGGATGGTAGAAGAAATCAAGTCCTGGCAGATTTCATCATCCACCTGTGGCATCTTTCGAAACTCCTTCACCTTGTGCAGGTAATCATTGCACGCCAGAATCAACTCATAGTAGGCAGCAGGAGAAGCATATTCGTTGCCCTGCAAGTTATCTGCATACTGATAGAGCGACCACAAGTCGGTGCCTGCATTCTTCGTCGGTTCGATAAACTCAGCACGAGTATCCGTAAGCAGGATTTCCTTGTCACCTATCGCCTGCATCTTGGTCAGCAATCCCACGAATCCCGTGTACATCTCGGTATTTTCCGAGATATAATGCTTGTCGCTCACCTGGTCGTCGGTATCTGGATTAAAGAAATCCGAACATGAAGTAAAGGTCAGGGAGAACGCTGCAGCGAGTACCCCTACACTCCATTTGTATCTTTTGAAAATATTACGTTTCATTCTTTATTCTCATTTTAAATCGATTCAATACTACGTTCTGATTCTTCTAGAATTTCAGATTCACACCAATCTTCACGGAACGTGGCGCATTCAACTTGCCATAATCCACACCTTGCATCAAATTGCTGTAAGAATAGGCAAACTCCGGATCAAGACCCAGATACTTGGTGAAGGTAAGCAGATTCTCACCCGATACGTAGATGGTAGCTCCCTGAATGAAATTCCAAAGCGACTTATCGTAAGTATAGCTCAAGGAAATATTGCGCAACTTGATGAAGTCGGTGCTCTCTATCCAACGGTCGGAGAAATCGTTGTTACCACGTGGGTCACCCCACTCGGCATGCGGCATATCAGTGACCTGACCTTCCATGTTCCAACGGCGAACCACAGATACCGACTGGTTAGAGAAATCGGAAGCCGACTCTGTGACACGGCGCATGGCATTGTAGGCCTTTCCACCCCACTGATATCCGAAGTCAACATCTAATCCGAAGTTCTTATAGTCAAAGTGGGTATAGAAGTTGCCAAATCCCTTAGGAGTGGCCGAACCCAACACAACACGGTCGGCAGCATCAATTCTGCCATCACCATTCTGATCCACAAATCGAATATCGCCAGCCTGGTAAGCCACACCTCTATCGTTCAGCAAAGCTGTCTTGCTTCCATCTGCTTGGGTGTAAGCGGCATTCGCCTCTGCCGTAGTGGAATAGACTCCTGCTGTCTGATAACCATAGAAGGCAAATGGTGATTCACCCTGACGGGTAATCAAGGTGGCATTGTCTGACAATGAATAAAGCATGTCGGCAGCACCATTCATACTCTCCACCTGATTGTTGACGGTACTGAGCGTAGCACCCAAAGTCCACTTAAAGTCCTTGGTGACAACAGGTGAAACCGAAACCTTCAACTCTACTCCATCACCCTTGATCTTTGCAGCATTGCGATAGTAAGGAGCAGTACCCAAGAGTGGAGAAGCATTTCCGAAGAGAATCACATCCTTGGTCTTGGAGTTATAATACTCGGCAGCCAAAGAAATGCGATTATTGAAAAGAGCCGTCTCGATACCCACATTGTAAGTGGTGGTGATTTCCGGTTTCAGCACATCGGTGGTTGCCAAGTTTGCACGTACAATACCTGCAATATCCAGGAAAGGACTTGAAGTATAGTAACTCTGGTAATACTTGCTGCCGAAGCGACTGTTACCCGTCGTTGAACAGTTGGCATAAAGATTCAGCTTATTGATGAAATCTGCAGAATGAAGTCCTGGCAGATTCTTCACCATCAAAACCACATCGGCTCCCGGATAAACCTTGGCATCACCAAACTTTCCTGCAACACTGGATGCACCATCCAAAGAAGCAGTCAACCCCACCTTTGCCAAATTAGCGTAAGTATAATTAGCTACGGCATAGAGGTTCATCCAATTCCACTTGTTGTTGTAACCATCGAAATAGCGTTTTTCAGAAGAAGGCACACTACCCATCGTCTTCAAGTAATCGTTAGGCGTATTTCTTCCGAATGACACATCATACTCGTAATCGGTGGTCAGAGCCTGGAATCCCAACTGCACCTTCACATCATGCTTCTTGGCGAAAGTCTTCTGGAAATCGGCATTCACATGATAGAACATATTCATGGTGTAATTGGTTCCCACTCTCACTGTGTTGTTGGCATTGCCATAACGGTCGGTAATAAACTTGATAGCCTGCGAGGTGACACCCGGAATAAACATATTTTCCTGGTTGTAGTTGTAGTACAAGCCCACAATGCCATTCAAGGTAAGCCACTGCGCTGGGCGATACACCAACTGCACCTTGGCATTTACATCATACTGTTTCTGGGTAGCCTCAACGGTATTCACCACCGCCAACGGATTGGATACATAATAATCGTCGATGGCACCATATTTATAGGTACTATAGTTGGAAATCAACTTGCCGTAAATATCGGTACTGTATGGCGAGAGCAATGGAGAACGACGATATGCCGCCAACATTGGATTTGCCTCGTAGCTCATGCCCTGCTCCATGAAGTTACCCTTCATGTAAGCTGTGTTGACAGACGCCAGGATTTCCAACTTACGACTCACCAGGACAGACGCATTGATTTGCGCATTATAGCGGTCGTTGTTTGTATTCTTCAAGGTTCCCTGATCGCCATTATAGCCCAGAGAGATGTTGTACTTGGCGATGGCATCACCTCCTTCTACCCTGAACAGATAGTCCATGGTAGAAGAGTTGCGCAACACCTCATCCTGCCAATTTGTGTTGAAGCTATAAAGCTCGGCATTATTGGCTTGCGGATTTGACAGGAAGGTGAAATCATTGAAGAAAGCCTCCTGATTGGCGTAATGCGTCAAGCCCATATCCGTGAGATAACTCTTGTATTGGGTTGAGTTCATCAGAGGCAAACGGCTCTTGTTCCAATTGAATCCATAGATGGCATTGAAAGAGATGCGAGTATTCATGTTCTCCTTGGATGCCTGGTCGGTTTCGATGAGAACCACACCATTGTTGGCAAGAGAACCATAGATAGCAGTAGCCCCATCCTTGAGTACCGTGATATTCTTGATATCCTGGCCATTGAGTGCCTCGAAGATAGAACGGCTCAAACCACCTATTACCTTCGACTCATTCTTGTCAGGCATGAATGGCACACCATTAATGACAACCAACGGATTGCCATCGCCTATGATGGTTTTCAAGCCTCGTATCTGCATATTGGCACCCTCACCAGGAATTCCGCCCTTATTGACAACACGCAAACCAGGCAATCCACTTTGCATCGCCTTCTCTACAGTCATAGAACCAAGTGCGAAGTCCTTACGGTTGATATTATTTCTACCCGCCATGGTAGGGTCATTTTCCACGGTCTCATGAGGAAGAACAACCGACTCGTTATAGCGAGAAGTCTTGTTTGAAATGAGGTGTACAACGATTTGCTTCCCTAGTTCATGCTTCTTCAGATGTTCCGTCTTATTGAAATATCCCTCATGGCGGAAAGTGAGCATAACATTCTCTTTGCAATCCTTGATGGTAAACATACCATTGGCATCTGTGCGCACAGCACCCTTGCCAGGCATCGAAATAACCACATTTGCTACCGGTTGCCCGTCGTTGCCCACCACCTTACCTCGCAAGTCTTGCGCCTGAAGATTAGCCGAAAGTGCAAGAGCGGCACTCAGCAAGAGTGCGCCCTTCACATTTCCTTTGGCATATTTAGAAATATAGCTTTTCATCATTATCTATTTTTTCGTAAACAGTCTATACTAGTAGTTGTCTTTGGTTGGACGCAAGCACCAGTGGTTGAATACCATCGTGGTGTTGCCATTCCAAGTAGGACTAGCAATTTCTATCGTGATTTCCACAGGAGAACCATCGCCCTTTACATCTGGGATTTCCAACTCGCTGATAACTGTACCACCATCCGTATCGTAGTTTCCAGCTTTCTTGTTGGTAGAAAGATTCTCTGCAGAAGGATCATAACCTTCGATGAAATTTCCCGGGTTACGGTCGTAGTGGAATGTTGTGGTTGAACCCAAGGTGATTGGGTCGGAAACTGCCACGACATCGGTACTTCCCTTGACACGAACCTTGAAGGTGATTTCCATGTTCTGATTCTGCTTAGAACCAAAACTCAGGGTGTATTTGCCCGGTGGTATCAGGAATGGCTTGATTCCCGTCACCGTCAGGTTGCTCTTCAGCCAGTCTTTCTTCACCATTTCCATACGAGTAGGATAAGTCTCGAAGATACGCTTACATGGCGTGAATACCAACTGCCAGTCGCCTGAGGCATCATCACCCACGGTCAAGTCCAAGGTTCGGCACTCATGCTTTGGCCATACGCCCTGCAAAGGAGTCCATGCGGCAACCGCAGTGGTACAAGCCTTAAACTGCATGTTCAACATCTGGAAGAAACTCTCCTTCTGTTCGGCACTACAGAACTCATAAATGCTAAAGTCTTCCTTGAGACGCCAAATCAAGACGTTGTTAGGAATATGGAGTCTGGTCACCTGGTAAGCAATTCCATTAGACAATTCGATAGGAGTAGGATTGATTTGCTGAACCGAAGTCTTCCAATACTTAGAGAAGATACTGGTCAACATATCGTTCTCCTCATCCTTACTCTGCAAAGTCTCTGGTGTAAGCTTCTTATCGAAGAAGGCAGCATCCATGATCCAATGGCGCATCGTATATTCGAAATTATACTGACGCTCGGCATTCCACTCATCCCACAAGCCCCATTTCTGCAAACGGACCTTGGCATCTGCTATCGCCTCTTCTACCACGGCATTACTTGTCAGAAGCAAGGTAGCGGTAAGAGACTCAGAACTCAAATCGAAGTTCTTCTCCAGGAAGTGAGTGTTCTTGTAAATAAACACAGAGTCATAAACCGTATTACCCTCGTCGTTCACACCGATAGGCTTGCTGTTCTTCTTATCGAATTCCTTCGTTCCACTAGCCAGGATGCTATCTCTCAAGATAGAATAGTTATCATCCAGATTCGTGATATAATCATAGATTGACTTCGGAATGTTCAACAGAGAAGAAAGAACATAGATGTAGCCCGAGTTGGTTTTCACCACCTTCTTGACAGCAGAAGTACCAAACATAATGTGTCCGGCTATCTTTCCCTCGTTGCGGGCGGCATCATCCAAATCTACATTGATGTATTTACCATGCCACATCATGATGCGCATGTTGTTACCTTCGGTCTTCAAGTTGGCGGGAGAAACAGCTATATCGCTGACATGAGCCTTGACGGCATTATCGATTTCAGACTCCTTGCCAGTGGGTGCCTGAAAGTCGCTGTTTTCTACCACAAGCATGGTGCTCAATTGGTTTTTCTGCTCCAATGTGGTAAAAATGCCGTGGCTCTTGAACAATTCATTGATGGATGAGTATTCTGGCTCCTTGGAAAGATACTCCTCACTACTCATATCCACAACCACCAGTTCATCAGAGTTCACTGTGGTCTCGATATTCTTGAAGTAATCCTTGTCTGACAGTTCAGAGCAAGCCCCCAAAAGCATCACAGCCGAGAAAGCCAACAAATAGATAAACTTATTGCGTTTCATTTTTCCTATTCTTTTAAGTTATTATCTTTCATCTTAGTCGTTCACCGGCACGAATGTGATGGTGTCAAACTGCAATGAGAAGTTCTTATTGGTAGAGGCAGCTCCATCCTTCACCTTGAACGAGAAGGTATGAGAAGATGTGCTATCAAACTCTATCTCATCATAAAGCACAGTAGTATAAACACCTGGAAGTACTACGTTTGAAGAAGATTTCACCAAGGTGTAAGGAGCCACATAGTTGCGATCCTTACCATCGAAGGTTACTTCTAAGGTTCCACCAGAGCCATCAGTCTTCTGACGCATAAAGTTGTGGCTGGTTGTATAAACCACATCCAACAACACCTTATACTTTCCTCTTACCAAGGTAGGAGTCTGCATGCTTGCCGTACCGGTATTTCCAAGGTTGAACACAATGCAATCGTTGTTGTTAGCCTGCTTGGCACCATACTCAATCGCCTTGTCGGCTGGCTTCAATGTTGTATAATAGCAAATTGGAGCAAAGGTGGTATTCTTGGTCTCTGTCTCGCTATGAGTGAAGCAAGATGCCCGACTCAGGGAAACCAACTGCTGCTTGGTGCTTGCAACTTCAGGCTGATACTCTACAGAGGCATCTTCAACAAGGCTCTTGATTTCATTGTCGTCAGCCAGGTCCCATACTACCATCTGCGGGGCTGGTTCCCAAACAGGCATCCAGCTATCCACCTGGTGCAGGTAACCATTCAAGGCAAGTACATTCGATTCATTCTCTACGAAATGAACAGGAGTGCCGCTCGCAGTATTGATGGCATAACGCTCAGCAGCTGCCGTCTTGGTGGTATCGGTGGTCAGGGTAAATACAAGGTTACTGGCACCTGTTGACCACAATCGACTGGTATTGTCACCTTGAACGGTACCCATGGCATCCAGGGTATTCTTACTATTAATAATGTGGTAGCCCACATAAGCACGGAGTAAGGAATCGGCAGAAACCATGGCATCAGTATTCATTTCAGCCAACTTCTGCTTCAACTGTTCCAAAGATGCTATGTTTGCCTTCGCAAAGGTGGCATCATTCACCGCCAGCACACTATAGTTGCGATTGACCGTAGTCTCAACTCCCTCTACCATCATGGTATCAGTCACAGTATTGAGAATCTTATCCCAGCCAGTCTCCTTTACGGCTTGATTCAAGATACTATATTCTCTATTGCCGGAAATTCTATCTGCCAGCGTCTCTACCAATGGTGTCAAGGCAGAAGAAAGCACATAAATCTTACCATTAGAAGCAGGAAGCCCCATTTCTATCACCTGTGCCTGACTATTACTGTTCGACAAGATAGCCTGACCAGAATGTTCTTCATCAATCTTTATATTGATCTTATCCTTGGTCAAGCTGGTGATACTGGTCTTATTGACAAACTGATCTGCCTGGATAGAATCTTTCACCGTATGATAAAGCACGAAACTTCTAGCATACTCCTTACCGGCATCAGCCACCTTGGAGCCCAATGCAGCCTCAAACTTATTCATTGCCTCGTCGGTAGGAGCAAAGACCGTGAAACTAACTCCATCCGATGACTGATTGAGCGCATTATAGAGTCCGGAAACATTCAAGACATTCACAAACTCTCCAAATCGCCCATCCTTCTCCAAAGTATTAGAGATAGGCGAATTCTCATCCGACTTAAAGGTAGAACCTTGGGCAGGATCAGAGCCTATGTCGAAAACAGAAGAATCGCAGGAAGCCAACATCAGCATCGCTGCCAAGCCTAAAAAATATATCTTTTTCATTTTCTTTTCTGATTAATTGTTCCTACCAGATTACTTACTATAATAAGGATTCTGAACCAGCAACTGGTTATGCTCAATGTCTTTCTGTGGCAATGGGATATACCAGGCATAATTGTCGATGAGTGAAGATTTAATCCATTCTGCCTTGGTTGTCTGATTACCCTCGCAGATATACTCTATGGCCTTATTCTTGTACTTATGGTTATCTATACGAGCCAGCCATAGCAAATCATACCAGCGTTTCGCCTCTCCAAAGAACTCCATCTCCTTCTGGTTTAGGATTTCTTCCAAAGTATTTTCCTCACCGTAAGATTCCTTCTCGGCATCTGTGATAACAGGCAAGGAAGCACGCTCACGAATCTGGTTTACCAGGTCGATAGCCTCAGAGACATGACCTGTCATCACTTCTGCCTGGGCCTTCATCAAGATGATTTCTGCCACACGGTAGAGAATAAAGTTGGCATCCTGATGGAGACGGACACCACCTTCGATGTCTGCCACATCATTGCCGTAATACTTCCAGAGATACTTGGTTCCATTCACCGTAGCGTAGGTGGCCAAATTCATTCTGCCAGTTCGTTCACCAGGATTCATCACCTTAGCCACTTCCTCGTCCATCTTAGCAATGGCATCCGTAGTGAAATTCAAGCCACTATTGGACATCGGGAAAAGACTGAGAGAGAAATTATTGCTCTCTTTTGCCAACTCGTAGTTCCAGTTCAGCTCGAAGATGCTCTCATTGGAGTTACCCGGATAGAAGATGGTGTACCAATCCTGCGTATTCTTCAAGAATCGAGGATAAAATTGTTCGCCACTCTTGTTTGCATTGAGAATCATATCACAATACTTCTTGCAGGTATCATAATCCTCACTCCACAAACTCACGTCAGCCATCAAGGCATAAAGAGCCCACTTGGTAACACGTCCCTTGGTCTCCCAATCATTCTCATAGGTTGACTTGGCAGAGTTAGTAGCCAAAGCCGTTTCCACATCGGCCTTGATCTGCTTCACAATATCTTCCTCGCTATCCTTGGCTGCATTCGTATCTTGCGAATCGTCGGTATATGGATTGAGGACAAGCGGTACCTCCTTGAAGTTCTTCACCAAGATGAGATAGCAATAGGCACGCTGGAAATACGCTTCGCAAAGGTGAGCGTTCATAACAGCATCATAATAGGTGTTATCAGAAGCCTGAACCTTTGGTGCATTCTTAATCACAGAGTTGGCAAAGTTGATAATCTTATAAAGAGTGCCATAGTCGCACAAAGAATTATCAGGAGTCATCAGGAAATCCTGCAACTTGGTCTCCTTGCTATCATTTGAGAACATTGCACCACCTCGCAGTTCACCCCACTTGATGAGGCTTGGAACTGCCTGGCGCATCTGGTAATAACCTGAGTTAATGACAGCCTCCACTTCCTCCTTTGACTTCCAATACTCCGTTGATACTTGTTCATTCTTTGGCAATACATCCAACCAGTCGGTACAGGAAGTAAACGAAAGCGATACCGTAGCCGCCAACAGTAATATATTAATTGTCTTCTTCATTGTTTAATTCACTTAAAAGTTGAGATTGATATTGAACACATAACGCTTAGAGACTGGTGTGGTTGCATTATCCCTCACCAAACTCTTGGCTGATGGCATGCCCACCTCAGGCTCCTGACCGGAATAACTGGTAAAGGTAAAGAGATCGTAACCTGTAGCGTAAATCTTACAAGCAGAAATACCCCATCCCAACTTACTCAAGAACTTCTTTGGTACATTGTAGCAAAGAGTCAAAGTCTTCAAGCGAACATAAGTAGCATCCTCAACGAAACGATCGGAACCCAAATAGTTGTAACCCATACCATAGAGAGCACGAGGAATATCTGTCTGGTCACCTTCCGAGCGCCAACGGTTCAACACCGCAGTTGACTGGTTGTCCTTTCCATACATATTCTCCAGGTTCATACGAGCGCTGTTGATTACCTTCTGTCCAAGACGGCCATAGAAGACAGTGGTCAAGGAAAGATCCTTCCACTTCAGCATGAATCCACCACCGAAAATCAGCTTAGGATTGGCATTACCCAAGTAAACGATATCCTTTTCGTTGATGACACCATCTTTATTGACATCCTCATACTTGGCATCACCAGGATAAACCAAAGTACTACCATTGCGCATAGTGATAGGCTTGCCATTTACATCATACATCACGTTGCCCGCAGCATCCTTGGCATAGGTTTCGTTGGTATTCTGATATACGCCCTTGTAACGATAACCATAGAAAGCGCCAATTGGCTGTCCCTCTACGATTCTCATGGCATAGTTACCATTGCCGAAGGTATATTTCTCCTGAGTATAGTTGGCAGGCAACACCTCCACCTTATTTATATTACGTGAGGCATTGGCATTCACTCTCAACGACCATGGACCTCGCTTGATGACATCATAGTCGAAACGAGCCTCAAAACCCTTATTGCTCAAAGAACCTGAGTTCATCCAAGATAACTTGGCATAACCAGTGGTACTTGAAATTTCCACATTTCTAGACAACAAGTCGGTGGTCTTCTTATCATAATAATCCAAGGTTACGTTCAATCTGTTGAAGAATCGGAAATCAAAACCCAAGTCCCACTCACGAGTTGACTCCCACTTCAATTTATCCAACTGCATGCGAGAAGGATAAATGGCAGGATTGGTTACGTATGTACCCATGCTCTGGAACGCACCATAGTAATCAGAAGCACCGCTAGGAGATTTACCCGTCCAAGCCAAACTGGCGCGAACCTTTGCCTCATTCACCACCTTGTGGAAGCCATCAGACCAAAAATGCTCTCTATCGATATTCCAAGCCAATCCGCAACTAGGATAAGTAGCAAAACGATTGTTTCTACCCATAGATGAGTTACCCTCGTAATTGATGGTTCCATTCAATACATAACGGCTATCATAGTTATACACTACCTGTCCTGTAAGAGTAACCGTGCGTCGCTCATTGGAAGCAGAGTTAGCTCCTGCCACCGCACTACCAATCACAGGGTCTGAAAGATTTGCCGAAGCATTTCCATAAGTAGAATTAGAAGTACTTGTACTTTCAGACTGGTAGGTACGAAATACACCTGTAGCAGTCAAGCCATGCTTCTCGCCAAACACCTTATTATATAAGAGTTTCCATTCCGACTGCAACGAGTAAGCATCCGAAGTTGCATCAGTAGCCTGATTGGCATAGATACTATTCATCAAGACACCCGTAGCAGCCTGTGGCAAGAACTTATTGTTCTTCTGAGTCTTCATATACAAAGACACCCATCCTCTGAAGCGAAGATCAAACGGAAAGTCATATTCCATCGTAACCGTCATCTTCTCATCACGGACATTGGTCTTATTAAAGCCCAACTCTGCCATAGCCACAGGATTAAAATGATTACCCTTGCTACCACTCATAGAGAACGACCCTTCGTAGGAAGAGTTCAAAGAGAAGTACTGGTCGGTAGGCAAACCTGTTGTTGGGTCTATCCAATAAGGAGACTTGTTAGGCATGGAAGATTGTGCCATTGAGCGAACATTCTCCAACACATTCGCATCCTTCTTGGTATTAACAAAAGAGAAATCGGTATGCACGCGCAAACGGTCGGAGAAATTGTAAGTCACTCTCAACTGTGATGTCAAACGAGTAAGTCCCGTTCCCTTTGTTGTTCCTTCCTCATTCAAGTAGCCCAAGGAGAAACGATATCTGGCCTTTTCACCACCACCCGACATGTCGAAGTTGTTATCAGAAGTCAGGGCATGCTGCTTTACAGCATCAAGCCAATCAGTATCCTGATTATACTCGTTGTAATACTGATAATTAGGATTGTAATTGATAGGGTCTGCATTGAACAGCATATCCATCTCGGCAGAAGCATTAGACAAGCCCTTGGCATTGGCAGCATTCCAAAGCGCATCCTGCATCATGGCTGTATATTGACGACCATTCAGCAAAGGAATGGAAGAAGGCTCCTGCTTGATAGTCCACTTAGAAGAGAAGTTGAAGCGAGTCTTACCCATCGCACCCTTCTTGGTATTGATGAGAAGCACACCATTGGAACCCTTGGAACCATAGATGGCTGTTGCTGCACCATCCTTGAGCACATCGATGCTCTCGATATTAGATGGAGCAATATTCAACAAGGCACCAAAGTCTTCTGAATTAGCTGTAGCAAAATCGAAGTCATCGCTGATATTGGCATCGTATGGTACACCATCAACTACAATCAACGGATTGGCATCGCCTGTCAATGTATTGGTACCACGAATCTGCATGGTATTCTTGGCACCAGGATCACCACCCATGGTGATATCAAGACCAGAAATCTGACCCTGCAAGGCATCCTCTATAGAGGTTACCGGAGAAGCATCAACGATATCAGCCAAATTGATAGACTGTACTGAAGAAGTACGTTCCATCTTTGTGATACCCATATTATCACGTCGGTTCGCAGTGACGGTTACCTCTCCCAATTCGGTCTTGGTATCATCCTTCAACTGGAAATCCGCCTTTGTCTGTCCTGTATATTTCACCTTGATGGTTTTCATACCGATGAAAGATACCTGTAAGCTAAGATTCTTGGCATCGGCAGGTACCTGAAGGCTATAGTTACCATCCATATCAGTAGTCACACCCTTGACATATCGGTTTTGGGTATTTACCAACACCACATTGGCACCAATGATAGGTTCATTGAACTTAGCATCGGTTACATTACCCGTAATAACCTGTTGAGCAGCTGCGCCGATAACACAAGCCACCCACATGATGGTCAAGCATGCAAGCCTCATTACGTTATTAGTCTTTATCTTTTCCATATTGATTGTTTATTTCAATAATCCGTCAATAAAATGAATACATCCGTCGTTGAATGCAAATGGGAAGTAAGAGTACTTGGAATCTACAGGTGCTACCTCATCGGAACCTACCAACTTCACACTCAGAGAACTTCCGCCATCAATGATTTCCAACTTCGTGGTCAAGGACTTGGTAATGAATTGTCCCTTGCAACTTGATCCCAAGAATGGATAGTCTGTAAAGACATTCTCTTCGCTTGAGACGAAGTAGTCGGTTACCCAAGCCTGCAGCTGAGCCTTTTCGGTGGCAGTCAACTTTGCCGTAGCCTTATAGTTACCATTGGCATCAAAGAGTTTCTTGTAACCAGGAACCTTTTGATAGTTCTTGCTTATCGCCTCGTTGGTTGGCACAAAAACAATTTGTCTGCCATCGGTGACATAAGCATCATCAGAAGGGAATGCCAACGTTGTACCCGATACAAGACCAGCCTTATTGAGCAGCTGCGCAAAGAGATAGTACTCAAAGTTGGCATCATTGCAAACAGCCAGGGCATGCTTCACACCATCGCCAGACTGACGCTTAAAGATAGACTTAGCATCATAAGCGTATGCCTTTCCGTTGCTCCAAGAGTTACCAGCGTTGGTTATCTCATGGAAAGCAACAAATGGTTCTTCCGTATTACTTGGATTGAGCAGCTGATTGAAGTTGGCATTGTTGGTTATCTTACCATCCTTCACAAACCAATAGTTGAAAGGTGCATAGGTATCTACCACCTGCAATCCTTCTGTCTTCAACTCCTTCACCTGATCAGAGATGTGCATATTTACCAAATTCAGTTTGGCATTGTCTCCCATCTGCACGAAGGCACCGGCATCAGAGCTATACTCCTGCAATTCCTTGCCACTGGTAGTGGTATAAAGACGCATCTGCGGATCGGCAGTTTCAAACTGCGCATTAGATGGAATCAAGGAAACAAACTGAGAGTTGTCGGCTGCGAAAGACGAAGTCAAGCCCGAACCATCCAAGGTATAGAGATAACAATTGTAGTTCACATCCTTGAAGGCTGGTGCCACCACCGAAGAGAAGATAGCCGGGGCTGTCATTTCGTCCATTCCATAGAGGAAACCATTAGTGCAAACCTTTCTTCTACTCTGATGAATGTTTGCCGGATCAAAGTTCACTGTAGTACCAAAGATGGTTTTTACCTTTCCCTCTTTAATTTCCGTAGGCATCACCGGGAACTTACTGTCTGCAAACATCTGCATCACGAAATATCGCTTAATCAACGGATCCAAACTATTGATGTCGCCATATCCCTGTTCCGGAGTCCAGAATGTCTTGAAGAATTGGGTCAGAGCCTGGTTGGTTGGCGCAAAGATACTATATCCTTGTGACTCCAGGTAGTAAGTTTGCATATAAGCCTTATCGCTTCCTGCAAAGGTCCACTCGTATGCGATATTTGGCAAGCTGCCATGAGAACGCAAATAAGCCGTATAACCCAAAGTCTGATTGGTTTCCTTCAGAGCCTCTGTATAAGTTTCATAAGAATTATAGAGGTTGAAGAACTCAGAATAGTCTGCATTGTTCTTCAATTCATCATAAATGGTATTCACGGGTTCGATAACCTGATCCACATGATACAGATAGCCATTATCTGTGATGACATTATTCTCATCATTAACAGCAGCATTGGCAATGTTGAAGCCATCACCTGCATGAGCCTCACCATACCATTGGGTATTTGGATAGAAATAATGATAATCAGCGGCAGCATCTGCGATTCCCTTGGTTTCAAAATACTTGGTAGAGAATACCGGCAGATATCTTTCATAATGATACACGCTGATATCCTTGGCAGAACCATCAATGGTAGCAGAAACCTGCTCGATGGCATCCTGGCTATGGGTGCGATGCTTGTAAAAAAGTCCTGCATTCAATTTCTTGTCTGCCTCAGTAGCAGCATCACCATCGTTAGGACGGAAGTTTACCATCTTATCCCAGTCGAAGGCATAATACATCAGGTGCATACCAATCAAATTCTTTACAAATTGAGGATTTGCCTGGTACATCTCATCGATAGAACCATAACCTTTCTCTGTTAAATACTTACCAAATGCTTCATCATCCGGCGCAGCAACTGTCACAATACTCTTACCAGCAACAACACCATCATTGCCGGTCAAGTCAATTCCGTGTAAAAAAATGCTGTAGTTACCTTCCTTCTGAAGAACCTCATAGGCATTTCCCTTCAACCAACTTGGTACTTTATAGTGATCATTATCTTCCAACTTATCACTACAAGAGAAGAAAAGGCAAGGCGTGAGTAAAAACATTCCGCCCAACACGCATTTTTGCCAATAAATCTTATTCATAAATTAGTCTTTAGATTCCAATTGTTTGTTAAGCAGCTTCATATTCTGGCTAGGCTTCTTTATAAGAACAATAGTGCTGCATAAAAACTATCGTTCAGAGGCTTATACGATGGCAAAGTTACTCATTTTTTTAGAAAGAAATGAATAACCTGGAAACAAATCGCACCTCAGTGTACAATATTAGTGGAAATGTACGATTTGAGTACATTTCCACCAGTTTGTTACCTCAGAAGCCTTTGATTATCTTACTATTTTACGAGTAAGCACTTCGCCATTCTTGGTTGTAATACGATACATAAAAGTACCTTTACCTACCGCTGCTATTTTCTTACCCGACATATCGAAGCATTCTATCTTCTTGATATCTTTGCCAGCCAAGACATCTTTGATAGATGTGGGATTGCCAACAACCTTCACCACACCTTCCTTGGCAAGTTTTGATAAATCCCAAGTCTGACCATCGCCAGGAGTTTCAGGAATCATCTGCACTTTGCCATTCACCTTTACTCCGGCAGAGAAAACAGGAATCGTCTCACCATCCACGAAGAACAAAGCATCAGCTTCATCTCCTATCTGAATCACGGCTTCATCTTCCAGCGTCACCGAACCGGCACTGATTGTATTATAAGAAGAACCATCTGCCAGAAGACTTACGACACCTCCGGTTCTCACCTCCAGGTTTCCCTTCAAGGTCAATCTCGAACCATTGGCACCTTCCTCTACATCGCCAGCCTGGAGTTTACCTCCTTCATAAATTCTTACAAGACCCGCAATACTTCCCTTACCAGAAAGGATGGCATCTTTCATGACGTTCACGGCGCCTGTGCCACTATTCGTTCCATTAACTATAAGGTTACCTTTCAAAACATTGGTAATTCCCTTATAATCGTTGTTACCCGTCAAGCGCCAGTAACCAGTACCAGTCTTCGTAATAGAAACAGTTCCCTGGTAACCACTTCCACCCGCAGCCCAGTTGTTAATCTTGCCAGCAAAAGTCTCGTTGGTATTTGCCGAACCCACCGTCCAAGTACAAGTGAAGCCCTTGGTCTTCTTGCTCGAACCACTGAGATAAGTTTTCGAAGAACCCGACAAACCGCCAATCTTCAGATTCGAGTTGGTTTCCCATGAAGCCAAGCGGGTATTACCCGTTGCCTCAACCACTGCATTCGGCATCGTAACACTGCCACTGTTGAACAAGAGCAACGAGCCGTCTTTCTCAGAAGATACACCATTCGCAATCAGGCGCCCCGTAAACTCAGTATAGTTGCCCTGAAGATACTCACGCAGATAAGGAATGTTCAACTGCAAGTTGCCGGAACCCGTTATCTTGTTCTTCAGGTAGCAGAGGCGGTTAGGCGAGAACTGGGAGGTAGTACCTTCCTTCACCTCAATAGGGAAAGAATAGGTTTCATAACCATTCGACTCTCCCTTGGTCTTGAGTTCTCCACCAGCCATCACGAGCTTAGAAGATGAACCGATACCCGCCTTGGATATATCTGTTGTTGCTAGATTAAGCTTGCCACCACGAAGAATGGTTGCTCCTTTATAACCAAAGAACTTATTGGTTCCGATGGTAACCTGACCATCACCACTAAAGGCCAAATCGCCATCACCCTCGAACACACCGTTCATGGTAACAGTCGCATCCCCTTTGGCTATGTTCAGTTCCGTTTCACTCTTAACCTGTGCAGCTCTATCTGTAGAGGTTGTGCCACCTGTATATAAATAGGTACCACCATCGAAAATCCAACTTTGAGCAAAGTTGGCACTTGCCCCTATCGCACTAGGTTCACTTCCATTCGTCAGAGAATTAAACTCCAAGATGCCTTCATGAAGAACCGTCGGACCAGTATAACTATTCAATGTATTCAAAGCCAACGTGCCTTCGCCTCCCTTATTGACAGAAGCCTCACCACTAATGGTTCCTGCTCCATCAACAGATACTCTGCCATTGCCTTTCACAACTACAACGGCAGGCGAAACAATCTCACTCAAATTCACCTTAACGTCACCAGCGGCATCAAAAAGCACATTCTTGCCATTAACAAAGGCGTCCTGTCCCTTATTCCAACTCTTACTCTTCAAATCCCAATCGGTAGCAGACGGATTCCAGGTCAAGTCTGGCAGATAGGAATCAATATCAACCATACCCGTCTCTACAGGACGAGTTGCCATGGTGAGTTCTGGAGAATATTCAGAATACTTGCCGGCATCAGCAAAAGCTCTTACTCTTACCATGTAAGCTACACCTGGTTCCAAGCCCTCGATGGTACAAGAAGTACTATTGGCAGCTGTGCGGGCCACTTCCTTCCACAGAATCTCATCTTTCTTAGTTATTTCAACGCAGAATCCATCTTCTGCATAGGTATAATCACGCCATTTCAACTTAATGCAAGAACTGGTAGAAGAAACGAATTCTACGCACATTGGCATACGGAGAAAATAGTCGTGGTCGGCAACGGAGATACTATTAATATAATTTTCTATATTGGCATAACCATTAGCTGCAATCACCAAGGCATCATCCTTATTTGGGTTGGTACCATTCGCCTTTTCCCAAGCATCAGGCATACCATCGCCATCGCTATCTATCTTCTTGTTTCCGCCCCAAACCCTCCATTTGTCAGGCGTACCATATGGAAGATTTTCCTCATTTGCCAATAACTCTCCTTGCTTGCCCAAAGAGTTCACCTCATCCACCATATAACAGTCGCAGTAATCACGATAAGGCAAAGAAGCACCCACTATCGGAAGAAGATTCTCCAACAATGTATTTCCTGCCCACTTAGGCATCTCAGGATAATCATAACGGATTGACTGGCGTACGCCAGCAGCATAGTTGGTTACTTCCTTTGGTTCAAACTTGCCATCCATATTGCTATCTTGCCAATTGTCCTCTCCATAGAAGTTGAAGGCACCCTCGCCAGCGCCACCAGAGAAGGCATTGCCACCATTGGCAGGACCATTAATGAAAAGATTTCCTTCTATGTTCACAAAGGAATCTCCCTTGGAGTCTCCACCCATAATATAGCATCCATTCTTCCAGTTATACACTATGTTATTCACATACTGGTTGATGCCTTTTATCTTATTGTTACGAGTAGCATTGTCGATATACAGGTTACGATAAAGGGAAATATAATCTGACTGCATCAAACCACCAGCACTATGAGGCATCAGTCCCTGTCCCATGATACAGTTGGAGATGGTGATGTAATCAGGATGTTTTCCCTTATTATCAGGATTGATAGAGAAAGTCTCATCTAATCCCCAAGAGAAGGAGCAATGGTCAAAAATCATGTTCTGACCGTTGGCAATACCAGCCGCATCCTTACCCGAGCTACCTTTATGACCCATGCGAAAACGCATGTGGCGCACAATGATATTGTCTGCTCCAGAGAAGGAAACACCATTGCCATAGACTGTGATACCTTCACCTGGTGCCGTCTGTCCCGCAATATACAAATTATTTTTGAATACCAAACGGTCTTTGATATTGATGACACCAGCTACATCAAAGACGATGAAACGGTTTGGCTGACTGATTGCATCGCGCAAAGAGCCAGAACCAGAGTCGTTCAGGTTGGTGACATGATAAACTGCTCCACCTTGACGCGCTCCTGTTGCAAAACGTCCCCAGCCCTGAGCATCAGGAAAGGCCAATTGCTGTGCTTGTGCAGCCAGGCAGCCTCCAGCCAACAAGGCTGAAAACAATATTTTATCTGTTCTATTCATCAATACTGCGTTAAATTAATATTTAATCGTCTGTAAATCAATAACTTATATTAAGAAATGCTTATGAAAACTTAACTATAGAAAGTTGGTCAAGTCGCTGATTTTCAGTAACTTTGCAAATCACGACAAACGCAAAATTATATGAATACAGGACTTGACCAATATATGGATATCTTTAAAGATGCAGTTGAAGATTCGGCTGCAAAGTTAACAAAAAGTTTCGAGAAAATACTCATCGAGGTGATAATTTTGTTCATGGTAATACCAAGAAAGATAAATTTCACCCAAATGGGGAGGTATGGCTCGCATGTTGAGCAAACCTATCGCAACGCATTCGGCTTAAAAAAGTCGAAAAGCATTGACTGGCTCAAACTTAATGTCTCACTTGCCAAGCGCTTCTTTGGTAAACAGGGAAGATGGGCTATTGCCATTGATCCCAGCTACATCAGCAAAGCTGGCAAGAAGACTCCACATATCGGTCGTTTTTGGTCGGGATGTGCACAGTCTGTTAAACATGGTCTCGAAATCATGGGTATTGGCCTCATTGATATTGATGCCAAAGACTGCATGATGTTAAAAGCACACCAGTCGCTAAGTAATAAAGAACTGAGTCTTAGAAACAAGACTATGGTAGATTTCTATATCAGCGTCATTAAGCGTTACCGCAAGGAACTTCTTAAACTCTCAACCCTCATAGTTGCAGATGCTTACTTCTCTACAAGTACATTTGTTAATGGGATAAAGAAAGAAGGGTTCTCTTTGATAAGCCGCTTTCGTGACAATGCTTGTCTCTTTTATGTCTATGCTGGTCCACGTACTGGAAAACGTGGTCGCCCCAAGACCAAGGATGGCAAGATTGATATGAAGAATCTTGACCTCACTCGAATGGAGAAGATGGAGATGAAAGATATAGAAGGAACAGCTTATACTTTGATAGCCTATTCCAAGGCACTCAGGTGTAAAGTTAGACTTGTCATCTGGCAGATGCCGAATGGCAAGAAGAAACTATTCTTCTCTACAGACACCTCACTTTCGGGTGAAGAAGTACTTCTTTATTATAGAACCAGGTTCCAGATCGAATTTTGCTTTCGTGACGCCAAAGGCTATACTGGTCTTATGGACTGCCAGGCTCGCGATAAGTGGAAACTCGATTTTGCTTTCAATGCTTCGTTCACATCACTAAATGTTGCCAAGGTAACTATGAAGGAGATGGGAATGGAATATTCTATGTCTTCATTCAAGTCACTGATGACCAATATTTATCTGGTGAAACGAATTTTTAAAGCAAGCGGGTACACCCCGAACCGAACTTTAATTAGCAAGATTTTCAAAGATCTCTCGTGCTTACAGCGTATAGCTGCTTAGCACATTATTGAATTATTAACGAACTATTGATTCATAGGTTCTTGTGTTAATTATTCATTCGTTGAAATTCAATACTGATTCTTCCCAGATTGCGCATCATGGCAAAGGTTTCAAGCCTTCCCACTTCACATTCCAGTTGCCATCTTGCGGGAAGCCTGGATTAGGATGAATGCTACCATCCCAACCAGCACACATCATGGCTACCGCCATCAAGAGTCCACCATTGCCAGGAAGATAAAGACGAAGTCTGCCATCTTGGTAATTATGTCCACTTACCAGATAAGTATTCTTCTGCTGTTTCATCAACAGAGCACCCACGGCATTCTCGGGTTCACCCATGCGGGCGGCCCCCATTGCCATCATCGGATAATCCCATCCCCAGGAGGTATTCCACTTCCAGTTCTTCCAAATCCACTGCTCTGTCTTCTTCATCTTGGCGAAGTCTATCATCCTACTGTTGTAAGGGAACAAGCCGATGGCACCCATCACTGCAGGATGATCGCTGAACATTCGTTCCTTGGTATAGGTATCAGGTTCTGTCTCTGCTGCGAGATACAGACTATCCTTGGATGCCAAAGGAGAAATCTTGGCTAGGATATCATCCCAACGGGGTTCACGAGTTTTTCCCAGACGAACACGCCAATCTTGAGCTATCTTCAAGGCGCAATGCCATTGACTCAACTCAAACGGCGGATTTACCGTAGTTGCAGCAGGCAAGGTTTCTTGAGCAGCGATACAACCTCGCAGAATATAGCGATCGTGCTCTTGATCATATTCTGCAAAGTCACCCATAAATTCCGCGGTTTCATCGACCAATCTAGCATACTTCTGCAAGATAGCAGGAGAAGGATTAGCACGATAAAGTAATTCCGCCAGATAAATCAGGTGTGGCTGTTGCCAGATTAGGAAACTTCCCACACTAGAAGGAGCCTCTCCTGCATCTGGATCGGTCATCTTCATCCAGCGTACTCCCTTGAATCCCTGTCGTTCTGCTATCTTTCGGGCATTTGGTTCTGCCTTGAAATACCAAGACAAAGAACGTTCCAACAGTTCCGGATGCCCCCACAATGCAAACTGTGCCTGATGCCAGAGAATCATCTCTAAATGGAACTTGCCAAACCATGAATTATAGGTAAGTCCTGTTTCTTGAGGAGGAGTTTCTCCTGCATCCTGGATAGCCAAAAGATATTGACTCAGCACCACCCGTCGCTCCATTTCCTTGGCACGAGCATCCTTACACTGTCCAAAATCTACCATCGCACCTTTCTGCCAGTAATGGTTCCAGTAATCCTTGGCTGCATCCGCCACTTCACCGAAAGTTTTACGAGCAGAAGATGCTTGCTCGGCATACTCGCAAGTCAACTTCAGGTCGGCAGACTTCGCCTGCAACTGATAGAAGTTCTTTCCCTTTTGCTTGAGTTTTGCAGAACCCTCCCATCTCAACATCACAAAATAGACGGTTTCATCGATGATTCTCTTCAAAACTGCCGAATTTTTATCCTGCGCTACGAGCATTGTGGAATGAAGATTATCTTTATTCCAATCGCAAGCATCGTCAGCATGACCGCCTGTTGGATAAGCAAAGCGGATATCTACGGCGATGTTTCCCTTAGACTGCACATGAGTGGCAATCATATCAAGCGTTGGGTCACAAGCCGTCTCCACCCGGTATGCTTTACCTTTATATATAAAGCTACTCCGAATCATACCATCCCACATATCCAAGGTCTGATTCACCTGCTTGATGTCTTTTGGATTAGAACCAAGCGACAGACCCAGTGTACCCAGATGAAGGCGATGAGGATTCACACGAAACCAATTACCAGCAGTCTTCTTTCGCTGGTCATCCTTAATCTGAGTAGCATAAGGCTCTTTTCGCCCACGTCCGAAATCATAATCACGCCAACTTTCTTCCGGCTTGTAATTCTCAGGATTAGCAAAAGAATGCCATCCCCAATCACTCATTGTTCCAAGAGGTACACCCTTGGAATATGACTTAGGAAAAGACTGTAAGCCTGTTCCATCCACAGTCATTGCAAACCCGCCATTGCCTACAGACAAAGAATTCAGCGAATCCATCGACTCAACATGAGGGTTGTTTCTCTCTATCACTAGCTTTCTGTTGATGTTCTGAGCTGTCAAGCTCAAGGAGAACAGCAGAAGTACACTTAATAACGTTTTCTTCATTTTCCGGTTTTTAAGTTTATTTGTCGGTGCAAAGTTAGCCTTTTCATCGGGATTTGGCAATATATTATCGTACATTGGCATACATATCTATTCATATTGACAAGACCATGAACAAAAAAAGGTGTGCCAATCGGCACACCTTTATATTATATATAGTAAATGTTGTTGTTCTTTAGAACATCATAGCCACTCGCTTCACACCAGCAACCAGAGCATCTACTTCTTCCTTGGTATTGTACAAGGCGAAGCTGGCACGAACGGTACCGAGAATGCCATAATGGTCCATCAAAGGCTGAGCACAGTGATGACCGGTACGAACGGCTATGCCCAGGCGGTCGAGCAAGGTTCCCATATCCATGTGATGAATATCACCAACCAAGAAGCTGACAACGGCATCCTTGCCCTCCTGCTCACCAAAAAGCCTGATTCCATCGATGGTTCTCATCTGTTCCATGCAGTAACGGGTGAGTTCCTGCTCGTGCTTGGCAATGTTGTCCATACCGAGCGAAGAGACATAATCGATGGCTTTAGCCAAACCATGGGTAGCTACATAATCCGGAGTACCAGCCTCAAACTTGAAAGGCAACTTCTCGAAAGTGGTCTTCTCGAAGCTTACACTCTCGATCATTTCGCCACCTCCCTGGTAAGGAGGCAACTTCTCCAGCCATTCTTCCTTGCCGTAAAGCACGCCGATACCGGTAGGACCATAGATCTTATGACCGCTGAAAGCGAAGAAATCGCAATCCATGTCCTGTACATCCACAGCGAAATGAGGAGTACTCTGAGCGCCATCCACCATCACAGGCACACCGTGCTCATGGGCAATCTTTATCATCTCTTTCACCGGATTCACCGTACCCAGCACGTTGCTTACCTGAGCAATGCTCACGATTTTGGTGCGTTCGGTGAATAAATGGGCGAATTCATCGAGATTTATCTCACCTTTATCGTTGATTGGGATTACACGGATGGCGATTCCCTTCTTGGCAGCCTGCAACTGCCAAGGCACGATATTGGAATGATGCTCCATGGTAGAGATAATCACCTCGTCGCCTTCGCTCATAAAGGCATCGCAGAACGATGAAACCACGAGATTCAGACTCTCGGTAGTACCACGGGTAAAGATGATTTCCTCAACCTTCGGTGCATTGATAAACTTGCGCACAGTCTCGCGGGCTGCCTCATGAAGATCGGTTGCCTGCTGAGAGAGATAGTGCACACCACGATGCACATTGGCATTCACGTTGAGATACTCGTCGCGCATGGCATCGAGCACACACAATGGCTTCTGCGTGGTTGCCGCATTATCCAAATACACCAATGGCTTATCATATACCGTTCTCGATAAAATCGGGAAATCTGCTCTTACTTGATTGATATCATACATAGTTTTAAGAACTTTACTCCTTTAAAAGGATATTATCTACTTGCAAAGCTTGCAGCCCTCACACTTATTGAGCTCACCACGGAATCGCTTCTCTACGAGATGATGCAGGCGATCGCGCAATGGCTCCAGCTCCATCTTGTCGATGACTTCGTTGATAAATGCAAACTGAAGGAGCAACTTAGCCTCCTCACGGCTCACTCCACGCTGCTGCATATAGAACAATGCCGCATCGTTGAGCTGACCTACAGTACTTCCGTGCGCACACTTCACATCGTCGGCATAAATCTCCAGCATCGGCTGGGTGAACATGCGGGCAGTCTTCGTAGCACAGAGATTCTGGTTGGTTTCCTGCGAAGTAGTCTTCTGGGCACCATGACGAACCAATACTCTACCGGCAAAAGCACCACGTGCCTCACCATCGAGTACATACTTATAAAGTTCGTTGCTGGTACAATGACCCACCTGGTGGTCGATGAGCGTATTGTTATCTACCACCTGGTTCTTATCGGCAATCACACAACCATTGCAGAAGCACTCAGCTCCCTCGCCCTTGAACACGAGGTCGAGTCGGTTGCGGGTGATACCGTTATGAAGCGTGATGACGTTATGGTTTACACGGCTGTTAGCCTGCTGCTCAATGTAAACGTTGCTGACACGACGGTTCTTGTAATGAGTCTCCTCCAGACAATAGAGGTCGAGACTGGCATTCTCGCCAACATAAGCCTCGATTACCTGGGTAGCGAGGAAGTTCTTGTCATCGGCTGCATGGTCGCAGAAGAGGAGCTTGGCCTCAGCGCCCTGTTCCATCACGATGAGGACACGACGGTTTACCATCAAATCAACATCCGAACGAAGGATATTGATTACCTGAATGGTTCGCTCCACCTTCACGTTCTTTGGTACGTAGATCAACAAGCCATCCTGTGCCAGAAATGTATTCAATGCCGTGATGCCATCTTCATCGGTTTTGGCAATCTTGGCATAGTATTTCTCGATGAAATCGGGGTTTTCTGTAGCAATCTTGCTCAAAGAATCCACGATAACACCCTCTGGCAACTCCACCTTTGGCAATGCCTTGTTATAGAAAGCATCGTTCACCACGAAGTAGAGCGAAGTGCTCAGGTTAGGCACATCGCAGCGGAAAGCCTCGTATGGATCTACCGGAATTTCCAGACGGTTCAAGTTCAAGCCATAGTCTGGCTCGAAGATGGCACTCATATCTGTGTACTTGTATCTTTCTACCTTTCGGGAAGGGAAGCCCAGGCGACGGAAGTCCTCGAAGGCAGCATCGCGCACCGCATTGAGCACCTCAGCACTGTTCCTCTTGATCATTCTCGAAGAAGACTGATACAAGTCTAAATATTGATTTTCTGAAAGCATAGCCATCCTCCTATTATTTCTCATCTACTTCAGCCTTGATCCAGTCGTAACCACGAGCCTCAATCTCCTTGGCAAGTTCAGGACCGGCAGTCTTCACGATTCTACCCTTATAGAGTACGTGAACCACACTTGGCTTAATCATATCGAGCAGACGCTCATAGTGAGTAATGACGATGGCAGAAGTCTGGTCGGTATGCATCTTGTTCACACCGTCAGCCACGATACGCATAGCATCCACGTCGAGACCCGAGTCGGTTTCATCGAGAATAGAAAGCTTTGGCTCCAGCATCGCCATCTGGAAAATCTCGTTGCGCTTCTTCTCACCACCTGAGAATCCTTCGTTTACAGAACGGCGAGCCAACTTGCTGTCCAGTTCCACCAACTCGCGCTTCTCACGCATCAGCTTCATGAATTCGCTGGTGTTCAATGGTTCCAAACCCTGATACTCGCGCTTGGCATTGATAGCCGCACGCATGAAGTTGGTCATGGATACGCCAGGAATCTCCACTGGATACTGGAAAGAGAGGAACAAGCCTTCACGGGCACGGTCCTCTGGCTTCATATCCAGAAGGTTCTTGCCGTTGAAGATAGCCTCACCCTCGGTTACGGTATAGAGAGGGTTACCTGTGAGCACAGCGCTCAAGGTTGACTTACCGGAACCATTAGGTCCCATGATAGCATGTATCTCACCATCGTTGATGGTCAGGTTGATACCTTTCAATATTTCTTTGCCTGCAATAGTAGCATGCAGATTCTTTACCTCTAACATAATTTTAGTCTATTTTTATCGATTTCATCGAGAATAATGATGATTATCCTACGGTTCCTTCGAGTGAAACACTCAGGAGTTTCTGTGCCTCTACGGCAAACTCCATAGGCAACTTGTTGAGCACATCCTTGGCATAGCCGTTTACGATCAGACCGACAGCCTCCTCGGTAGGAATACCTCGCTGATTGCAATAGAAGAGCTGGTCTTCTGAAATCTTCGAGGTAGTTGCCTCATGCTCGAACACGGCTGTATCGTTATGGGCATCCATGTATGGGAAGGTATGCGCTCCGCAATCGCTGCCCAGCAACAAAGAGTCGCAGGAACTGTAGTTGCGGGCATTATCGGCATTGGATGTAGCACGAACCAGACCACGATAGGAGTTCTGGCTATGACCTGCCGAGATACCCTTAGAGATGATGGTACTCTTGGTGTTCTTACCCATGTGGATCATCTTGGTACCCGTATCAGCCTCCTGATAGTTGTTGGTAACAGCCACACTGTAGAACTCTGCCACAGAGTTGTCGCCACGCAAGATGCAGGAAGGATACTTCCAGGTAATCGCAGAACCCGTCTCTACCTGAGTCCAGCTCAACTTAGAGTTCACACCACGCAAGTCACCTCGCTTGGTTACCAGGTTCAGCACACCACCCTTACCATGTTCATCACCAGGATACCAGTTCTGAACGGTAGAGTACTTCACCTCTGCATTATCCTTGACAATAATCTCTACGATAGCTGCATGGAGCTGGTTCTCATCACGCATTGGCGCTGTACATCCCTCCAGGTAAGAAACGTAGGCATCATCATCGGCGATGATCAATGTACGCTCAAACTGACCGGTGTTACGGGCATTGATGCGGAAGTAACTGCTCAACTCCATCGGACAGCGGACGCCCTTAGGAATATAAACGAATGAGCCATCACTGAATACGCAACTGTTCAAGGCTGCATAGAAGTTATCACGATAAGGAACCACGGTTCCCAGATACTCTCTTACCAAATCAGGATGCTCTTTCACTGCCTCGCCGATACTGCAGAAGATGACGCCCTTCTCACGGAGTTTCTCCTTGAAGGTAGTCTTCACCGACACAGAGTCCATGATGGCATCCACGGCGGTGCCGCTCAAAGCCAGACGCTCCTCCAGAGGAATACCGAGCTTGTCGAATGTCTTCTCCAGCTCAGGATCAATCTCCTTGTTCTTCGGCTTCTTTGCCAAAGGATCGGCATAGTATGAAATCTCCTGGTAGTCAATAGGTGGCACGTGCACGTGTCCCCACTTTGGCTCCTTGAGCGTCTTCCAGTAATTGTAGGCTTTCAGACGAAATTCGAGCATCCAGTCTGGCTCTCCCTTCTTCTGCGAGATCAGGCGCACAACATCCTCGTTGAGACCCTTTTCTATGATTTCAGTATGTACATCGGTGGTAAAACCATACTCATATTTCTGGTCTATCACGTCCTTGACAACCTGATTCTGTTCTTTCTCTATTTCTGCCATTTTATTTAGAATAACCTTTCGTTATTTTAACCCTAAATAGGGATAAGCCGCTGAGGACTCATCCCTACCTTATTATATATAATATATGCTATATTACAATTTCTGCTCTACCTCGATTTCTGTGAAGGTCTCGATAATGTCGCCTTCCTGGATATCGTTGTAGTTGACGAGGCTCAAACCGCACTCCATACCGGTAACCACCTCCTTGACATCGTCCTTGTAACGCTTCAAGGCACCGATTTCTGCTGTACGGATGACGATACCGTCACGGATGACGCGAGCCTTATCCTTAGCGTGTACCTTACCCTCGGTAACGAGACCACCGGCAATAGTACCCACCTTGGAAATCTTGAAGGTCTGCTTCACCTCAACCTGACCGGTAACGATTTCCTTCTTCACCTTGTCGAGCATACCTACCATCGCGCTCTTGATATCGTCGATAGCATCGTAGATGATAGAGTATGTGTTGATTTCAACACCCTCACGGTCGGCAGCCTTGCGTGCATCAGCAGATGGACGAACCTGGAAACCAACGATGACAGCATCTGAAGCAGAAGCCAACATCACATCGTTCTCAGAAATCTGACCCACAGCCTTGTTGACTACGTTCACCTGAACCTTCTCGGTAGAAAGCTTGATGAATGAGTCGCTCAATGCCTCAACAGAACCGTCGGTATCACCCTTCACGATGACGTTCAACTCGTGGAACTCACCACGTGCGATACGGTGAGAAATATCACCCAAGGTCAAGCGCTTCTGAGTACGCAAGCCCTGCTCACGCTGCAACTGCTCACGCTTGTTGGCGATTTCGCGAGCCTCCTGCTCTGTCTCGATTACGTGGAACTGGTCACCTGCAGTAGGCGCACCGTTCAAACCGAGGATGATAGCTGGCTCAGCTGGAGCTGCTGACTTGATGTTGGCATTACGCTCATTGAACATCGCCTTGACACGGCCCCAAGAAGTTCCGGCGAGAACGATGTCGCCTACCTTCAAGGTACCGTTGGCAACCAATACGGTAGAAACGTATCCACGACCCTTGTCGAGAGAAGACTCGATGATGGTACCTGTTGCGCGACGGTTAGGGTTAGCCTTCAAGTCGAGCATATCAGCCTCAAGGAGCACCTTGTCGAGCAGATCGTGAACACCGATACCCTTCTTGGCACTGATTTCCTGGCACTGATACTTACCTCCCCACTCCTCAACGAGCAGGTTCATGTTAGCCAAGTCCTCACGGATACGGTCTGGGTTGGCACCTGGCTTATCAATCTTGTTGATTGCGAATACCATTGGCACACCGGCAGCCTGTGCATGGGCGATAGCCTCTTTGGTAGTAGGCATCACAGAGTCATCGGCTGCGATGATGATGATGGCGATATCGGTGGCCTGAGCACCACGGGCACGCATGGCGGTGAACGCCTCGTGACCTGGAGTATCCAGGAAGGTTACCTTGCGACCACTGTTCAGCGTAACACTGTATGCACCGATATGCTGGGTAATACCACCCGCCTCACCGGCAATCACATTGGTATTGCGGATATAGTCGAGCAAAGAGGTCTTACCGTGGTCTACGTGACCCATCACGGTTACGATTGGAGCACGTGGAACCAAGTCGTTCTCATCATCCTCTTCCTCGCTCACGGCCTCCTGAACCTCGGCACTCACGTATTCGGTCTTGAAACCGAACTCCTCAGCCACCATGTTGATGGTCTCTGCATCCAGACGCTGATTGATAGAAACCATGATACCTACACCCATCAGGGTAGAGATAACCTGAGTAACGCTGATGTCCATCATCGTAGCCAATTCGCTAACGGTAACGAACTCAGTGAGCTTCAGGGTCTTGCTTTCCTTCTGCTCCTGACGAGCCTGGTCCTGCAACTTCTCCTGAACAGCCTCACGCTTCTCCTTACGATACTTAGCACCCTTCTTGTTCTGGCTCTTGCTGGTCAAACGGGCGAGAGTCTCCTTTACCTGGCGTGCTACAGCCTCGTCGTCCACCTCAATCTGGCGCTGGTTGCCGCGGTTGTTGTTATTGCCCTTGTTATTATTGTTATTATTTCTGTTCTTGTTTCTGTTCTTCTTGTTGCCACCATTGTTGCCATTATTGCCCTTATTATTCTGGCCGTTACCGTCGCCATTGTTCTTAGCTTCGGCATTGATGTCAACACGCTCCTTGTTGATACGAACACGCTTCTTGCGATCGTTGTGCTGCTGAGCCAATTTCTCCTCACGCTCCTTGCGTCTCTCCTCCTTCGACTTTTTCTTAGGACGAGTACTCTGGTTGAGAGAAGAGAGGTCAATCTTACCCAACACCTTAGGCTCATTGGCAGAGAACTTCTTCTCACTCTTAAGTGTGAATACACTTGAAGCCTGACTGCCAGCAGCAGTATTCTGCTGTGACTTCTGCTCAGCATTCTGGTGCTGAGCGTTTCCATTCTGTTTACCCTGTGCAGCATTCTTATGACCCTTGGAGTCATTCATCTTTGGCTGCTGTGATTTTTGCTGATTCTCTTGTTTCATCTGTTGTTTTTGCTGAGAGCCCTGTTGATGAGGTCTCTGATCATGTTTTGGCTCAGCCTTACGAGCTTCTTTTACTGGCGCGTGACTGACGGCAGCAGTCTCGTGCTTAGGTTTCTCTGACTTATGGGCAGCAGACTCTGCAGAGTTTCCCTTGCCGATGCTATCCAAGTCAATCTTACCCAGCGGCTTGAACTGCTGCTGCTTGCTTGACTCCAACGAGTTTTCGGCATGAAGGTCGTCCTGCTCTTGTGCACGCTTCTTATCCTTGCCCTTTTTGGAAAAGAGTTTCTCGGCCTGATCGCGAACCTCCTTATCATGACTGAAGGCATTAGTCAATGCCTGATACTGCTGGTCGCTGAGTTTGAAGCTCGGTTCGGCCTTGACCTCTCCCAGGTCTTTCTTTCGTTCTAGGAATTCAACTGCCGTCTGAAGTCCTATATTCAATTCACGTAGTGCTTTGTGTAATCTGATGCTCATATATATATTTTAATCTCCTATTTTTAAAGTTTGATTCCCCTGTAGCACCCGCCAGCAAGGGAAAATTATTGTTCGAATTCAGCTCGCAATACCTTGAGAACGTTATCAACGGTCTCCTCCTCAAGGTCAGCCTTCTCTACAATCATGTCGCGTGGTGCGTTGAGCACCTGCTTGGCTGTATCGTAGCCGATACCCTTGATAGCATCGATAACCCACTGGTCGATCTCGTCAGAGAACTCATCCAGGTAGATATCCTCATCAGCCTCATTCTCGCCCACCTCGCGGAACACATCGATGGTGTATTCTGTAAGCATAGAAGCCAGCTTGATGTTCATACCGCCACGACCGATGGCCAGGCTTACCTCCTCTGGCTTCAGGAACACCTCAGCCTTCTTGTTCTCCTCGTCGATGGTGACAGAGGTGATAGAAGCAGGAGCCAGGGCACGCTGGATGAACAGCTTGGTATTGGCGCTGTAGTTGATGACGTCGAGGTTCTCGTTGCAGAGCTCACGAACGATACCGTGAACACGGCTACCCTTTACACCTACGCAGGCACCTACTGGATCGATGCGCTCGTCGAAGCTCTCCACTGCAATCTTGGCACGCTCTCCCGGAAGACGGGCGATGCGACGGATGGCTACCAGACCCTCTGCTATCTCAGGAACCTCTGCCTCCAGCAGACGCTGCAGGAAGATAGGCGCTGTACGGCTCAGGATAATCTTAGGGTTGTTGTTGTCGTTGTCAACACGGAGGATGACGGCACGCACTGTCTCACCCTTGCGATAGTTGTCGCCAGGAATCTGCTCTGTCTTAGGCAACATCAACTCGTTGTTCTCGTCGTCAACGATAAGCACCTCGCGCTTCCATACCTGGTAAACCTCACCAGAGATTACCTGACCCACGCGATCCTTGTACTTATTATAGAGAGAGTCATGCTCAAGCTCAAGAATCTTAGAAGCCAATGTCTGGCGAAGGGTCAGGATAGCACGGCGGCCGAACTTGTTGAAGTCAACCTTCTCGCTCACATCCTCGCCTACCTCGTAGTCTGGCTCAATCTTCTGAGCTTCGGAAAGGGCGATTTCCTTGTTCTCATCCTCTACCTCACCATCGGCAACAACTACACGGTTGCGATAAATCTCGAAGTCACCCTTGTCTGGGTTCACGATAACATCGAAGTTTTCGTCACTACCGAAAATCTTAGCAAGCACGTTGCGGAAACTTTCCTCCAACACACTTACCAAAGTAGTACGGTCGATATTCTTGGTTTCTTTAAACTCGCGGAATGTATCAATCATACTCGCAGTTAATTCTTGCTCTTTTTTAGCCATAGCTTATTTGAAACTGATTATATATTTTGTATATTTTACTTTATCCATCTGGTAAACGTGGTCCACTTCCATCTTTACAGGACGCTTCTTACCTTCAACCTTTACCTTTTCTTCCACGCCAACTGTGAAGTCGTTACCGTCCACAGCCTTCAAGATGCCCTTTACCTTGATGCCATCTGCATCGAGCACCTCTACCTCCTTGCCTACGAAGTTGATATACTGCTGTGGAACCTTGAATGGCTGACCGAGACCTGCGGATCCTACCTCCAGCTCATAGTCCTCGTCATCACGACTCAAGCGTTCTTCAATATATCTACTCAAAGCCACACAATCCTCAATCCATACACCGTCAGCGTGGTCAATCTCGACTACGATGCGATTGTCCGGACTGATTTCAATGTCTACCAGGAAATATTCCTGATCCTGGAGCCATTCATCAACTAATTTTTTTACGACGTTTTTATCAATCATATATACCTATTTAAAATAAAATGAGGAACTCTTGCGAGCCCCTCATTCCACTGAACGGTGCAAAATTACGAATATTTTTGAGAATATCCAAAGATTTCCCCGTTTTTTTCTTCATAACCTGCGCATTTTTAGGTAATTGTGCAGAATTTAGCACTTATTTCTTTGCCGGACGCAATATTTTGCTGTATTCTTCAGGTGAATTCAGCAACTTTACAGCTTCCTTAATCTGCTTGTCATAACGCAGAGAGTTCTGGATGGCACCAGCCTGGAAATAATAGGCTGCAACAATCTCATTTTCCAACAGTTGCTTGATATACTCCTTGTTGTAATCCAGGTCTTTCGCCACATTGTGGCTCAGCTTCTTCTTCAAAGCCTCAAACTCCGGTTTGGCATCATCGTAATATCCCTCGAACTTGGCGAGTTTCTCCAAGTCCTTCAGATATTTCTCGGTCTCTCGGTCGTATTTGAAATCCGCCTTCAGCACTCTTGCCTTGAACTCATCGTAGTCGGCATCGGTAAGGGCGAAATCCTTGGCAGGGGCGATGGTAGGATGCTTGGCGATGTAATCCACTTCGTAGTTGAGCATCACCTCGTTGCTATCTCTTGCGCCCGCCAGATAGAAGGCGATGTTAGGAAGCGAGTCAGGCTTCACCTCAACATCCGGCTTCACGCCGCCGCCATCACGCACCTCTCTTCCATTGGCGGTATAGAACACCTTGGTCAGGGAATCAGGCACATGCTCCACATAGCCTCCCTTGGAATGCTTGTAGTTGAGCGCCTGCACGCATCTTCCGCTCGGAATATAGTATTTGGCTGTGGTCAGCTTCATCAGTCCGTTGTAAGGCAGGTCCATCGTGGTCTGCACCAGTCCCTTGCCATACGTGCGCGTACCTAATATAATAGCACGGTCATAGTCCTGCAAACTGCCGCTCATAATCTCGCTGGCGCTGGCAGAATTTCCATTCACGAGCACCACCATCGGCATTACGGAGTCTACAGGCTCCACGCTGGTCTTGTATTCCTTGTTGGAACGCTGCAGCTTGCCCTGCATCTTCAGCACGGTCTTTCCCTTTGGCAGGAACATGTTGATGATGCTCACCGCCTCGCTCACCGAACCGCCGCCATTGTTGCGGAGGTCGAACACCAAGCCCTTGGCACCCTGTTTTTTCAGGTCGATGAATGCACGGCGCACGTCCTTGGCGCAATTGTCGGTAAAGGAATTGAAGTTGATGTATCCGAATCCGCCCTCCAGCATACCGTAATATGGGAGGAACGGCATCTGGATGGTACGGCGGGTTATCTTCATCTTCAGAGTCTTGCCCGTACTTGGCCGTTTCACCTTAATGATAAAGGATGTACCCGGGTCACCACGAAGATGATCGCTCACATAAGCCACGTCTTTATTGGTCATATCTTCATTGTCGATGCTGAGGATGATGTCTCCCTTCTTCAATCCCACTTCGGCAGCAGGCATATTCTCGTATGGCTCGCTGATGCAGACACGCTGCAACTGGAAATTGTAGCGCACCACGGCACCCACACCGGCATATTTACCGGTGAGCATATTCTTCAGTTCGTTGACTTTCTCCTCTGGATAGTAAGTGGTATAAGGGTCCAGACTACCCAACATAGCCTTGATACCATTGCCCACCACCTCTTCGGCATCGAGCGTATCCACGTACATGAGGTCCAGATTCTTGTAGATGGAGTTGAATATATCCATATTCTTCGCCGTCTTGAAATCATGATCTCTATCTATCTGTGCAAAAGCAGGTGCTGCGAGCAGCACCATGAGCAACGAAATCAATACTTTTTTCATGCTTATCTTTATCATCATTAATTATTTCTCATTTCTTTCTCCCCATCATCGGTTTAGAGGATAATCCGAGCGGGGTTGTAATTCGCCCACAAAATTACTCATTTCTTTGCTAAAACTACCATTTTTAGTCTAAAAAAGTGGCTCTAAGCCCCCAAAAATGCACTTTTTTGAAGAAAAAGCAAAAAAAGTTGGGGAAAAATTTGGCAGAATGGAGAAAAGTTAGTACTTTTGCACACGCAAATAAGGAACGTCATGTTTCTGCAATGCAAAAATGCTTCAATAGCTCAGTTGGTTAGAGCACCTGACTGTTAATCAGGGGGTCGTTGGTTCAAGCCCATCTTGAAGCGCAAACGATGATTTTGTTTCATCACTCATTTTATTAAAGTTAAAAATGCTTCAATAGCTCAGTTGGTTAGAGCACCTGACTGTTAATCAGGGGGTCGTTGGTTCAAGCCCATCTTGAAGCGCAAAAGATAAAGCCTTGCAAGCAATCACTTGCAAGGCTCTTTTGTTTTTATACATTTCAAAGTTGCACCCTATTTGCACCCATAATCCATAGACCTCCATTTCACCTGCCCCATTGCAGAATCTTCAACATGTAATTCTGCAAAACGGAGGATTTGCGGCTCAGGAGAGATTGTCCGTGGATAGACAATCTCTCCTGAGCCAATTTTATTTGTATCCATTTAAACTTTCGCTCTTAATTACGCTCGTAATTACAAGCAATTTAAGAGCGACGCAATTCTTGATTTTCAAGCACTTACAATCAAGAGCAAAACTTTTTCGCTCGTAATTCGCTCGTAGTTCGCTCTTAATTCGCTCTTATTTTACGAGCGACCAATTTGAGACGTTTCTTCACATGGATTTTCCCTTCCTTTCTTAAGGAAGCCAGCAAGTTAGTCATCCGCTAGGCGTCCCGGCGGATTTGCAATCCGCCGTAAAAAAGGTTCGACCTATTAAAACCGGGGGATTTGTAATCCCCCAACAAAAGGAAAAAGCACACTCCTTTGCTGCGGATTGCAAATCCGCAGAACCTAAATAGGTTAGGACATTTTTTGACGCCGGATTACAAATCCGGCGGGACGCCTAGCGGGAATATATTTAGCCTTAAGGCAAAAAATATATGAGGGTGTGCCATGGACTTATGACACATTGCTTGCCGTAGGATTTTCCGGGTTGGTCATCTGCAAATATCCGGCTACAACAAAAAGTATCATGGTCTTCGGCAAAAGTGTCATGGTCGGTGCCTGAGTGTCTAAGTCCGGTGTCTAAGTTGGTGTCAGAGTGTCTAAGTTGGTGTCTGAGTGTCTAAGTCTAGTATCTAAGTCTTCGACTTGGTTACTTTTTCCATGGACTTCGTTACCAACTTGGTCACTTTTTTCCTCGACTTGGTTACTTTTCCACTCGACTTGGGTACCTACTTGGTTACTTTCTTCTCTCCAAACCATAATGACAAATTCCTGTGCCTTGTCATTATTCATAAACGTGGCATTGGTTTCTCCGGTCTTATCCTTTATATCAACTACCAACTTGCCACCATGTGAATTACTGAACGCCACTAACTCACAGGCAATATCATATTTGTCGAGAATGCGTTCCTTGAACTGCACCCCCGACACCTCGCCAGCGTTTATTTGTTTCAATATATCGTCCATCATTCTTAGATATACATTATTGAAGTTTCGCAAGTGGTTCAAGTACGGGCTGAAGGCCCAAAAGCTCCTAGCCCAGGGAGGGCACTGAAAAAGGTACCCAATTTTAAGTTGCATAGCTTGTTTTTGAACTTTAATTCTTGTCCAAGAAGCATTTCATCTTTTAAAAGTGGAATACTTTTTTGGACAGGAATATAGCCCCAAATAGCTTTCTATAGCCTTTCTGGCGCTTAATTCGGCAATATATAGAGGAATCTACTTCCCCCCTTATGCATTTTGCATCAATTTGATGATTCTTTTCACATTTGCAGCGAAAATAGTCAAAGCACCCTGCATTTCCATGCACGACAAACCGTATGACAGGGCTCTGTCATATCCTAAGACATTCTTAAGTTCGGAGTTCTTGGCTTCTATCTTGTATCGTTTCCTCTGAAGATTTATAAACTCTTCTGTTTTTTGATATTCGATTTGCTCCAACTGTTCATCCGATTTGATGGTAACCGCATATGTTTTTGTCTTGGCTCCTTCCTTGTAGCAACCTTCACGCAATGGACAGACCTTGCATTTGTCCACATCAAAATAATAGGTAATGCTGGAGTTTCTGTGACGCTTGTCATTTTTGCGATTATTCATCTCTTTCCATTTCGCCAGATGCCCTGCTGGGCAGACGTACAGATCTGCATCCTTGTTGTATTCAAAAGGGAGTTTGTTTGTTCGATTACCGTCAATTACAGAGCTTAAACGAGCAGAGAGGCGCATATTGTTTTCCTTTGCCATTTTGAGATTCTCCTTGCTGGAATATGCCTTATCTGCTACTATGGAATCAACTTCCATTCCTGCTTCCTCTGTCTTTTTTATCAATTCCGGCAATTGCTGTCCATCACCCTTCTCGCCGGAGGTGACGGTAGCTGCGGTGATAATTCTCTCATCGCTCATAGCTATATGCGTCTTATAGCCAAAGAATGAAGAATGCGCTGTTTTATGTCCTGTACGGGCATCTTCATCTTTTGATATTACGCCTCGGGTCTCTGCATCGGAAATGGTTTCTTTCAGCATGTTAAGACGTTCCTTGACTGCAGGCATATTGGCAGTTGCAGCGTCAGCTTCTACTGTTGCAACTATTGTTTTGGCAGCAGTCATGATAGAAGAATACTTCTTTTCTTTTGGAAGCTCAGGCAATTCCATGCTGTCATCTACAGAATCAACGACCTTGATTACGTCCTTGCAATAATACTCCAAACTCTTTGCTGCACTGATAGGGTTGGAACGAGAATGCGTATGGGTTGCATCAACAATGATGGTTCTAGACTTGAGGACACCAGCTTCTATAGCAATAGAAACAGTCTTCTTGATGAGAAGATCCAACAGGTCCATATCCTTCAGGCGAAGTCGACGGAATTTGGTCAAGGAACTAGGATTAATCAGATTAGTCTCCTCAGGAGTTAATCCCAAGAAGTACTTAAACGACATATCATAGCGAGTACGTTCAACAACATCAACATCCGATATGTTATAGATTACCTTTAAAAGAAGATACTTAAACATACGGATAGGACTCTCTGCTGTACGACCATTGTCATGACAATACTTGTCCTGCAATTCCTGGTATACGAAACTAAAGTCCACCAGGTCAGTAATCTGGCGGAGCAGGTTGTCTTTTGGGATAATCAAGTCATACAAACTTGAATAATCACTGAATGATATGGTCTGTTGTTGCTCTAGCATAATCCTTGTATTTTCCTACAAAGATACAAAAAATATTGCACATATGCAACTTTTGGGTACACTATTTCAAAGATCGAATGTTAAACTAACATAACCAATGAAGGGACTTTTTCAGTGCCCTCCCTGGGCTAGGAGCTTCTGCCCTTTCAGGGCGTGTGGAGCTCACTTGCGAAACTTGAGTAAAAGGTATGTAGTCGTACGACTAAGAGATATATACTCGTACGACTAAGAGGTATATGACCGTACGGCTAAGAGGTGTACACTCGTACAACTAAGTAGGTTGTAGTTGTACGATTAGAAGGTGTTGCCACTAGGCTCGGCAGAGCTGCTGACTGCAGTCAGCAGACATGCTGACTAGGCTCAGCACGTCTGATGAGCCTAGTAGCAACATTCAAGAAGCTATATACTAGCACCCCAGAAGTTATATACTCAAACCTCAGAAGTTATATACTTGCACCACAAAAGTTATATACTTGCACCCCCCAAAGAAGCATCCACGCCCTGCAAAGGCAGCGTTTTTGTTTCCTTAAGGAAACATTTTCATAGGGTTCAGATAAAAAAAACGGGTGCATTCCGCTTGTTCGGCGAAATGCACCCATCTATTTATTTATGTATTTAATACTCGGATTAATCTACGTCGTTGTTGTGATCCAAAGAATCATTGAAGTCCTTTGGAGCATTCTCGTTGCGATGGTCACGACGTGGCTGACGAGCTGGACGCTCACCACGACCCTCATGACGATCGTCACGACGACCACGACGCTCACCACGCTCTGGACGTGGACGACGCTCACGCTCTACGTAACCCTCTGGCTTCTCCATCAACACACGGTGAGAGAGCTTGTACTTGCCAGTCTTAGGATCAATCTCCATCAACTTCACCTTGATCTTGTCGCCTTCCTTGATGCCAGCCTCTTCAACTGTCTCAAGACGCTTCCAGTCAATCTCAGAGATGTGGAGCAAACCATCCTTACCAGGGAGAATCTCTACGAAGCAACCGTAAGGCATGATAGAACGAACAGTACCCTCGTAAACCTCACCAACCTCAGGAACAGCTACGATAGCCTTGATCTTAGCCAAAGCTGCATCGATAGAATCCTTGTTAGGAGCAGATACCTGTACGTGACCCTTACCATCAGTCTCCTCGATAGTGATAGTAGCACCAGTATCCTCCTGCATCTGCTGGATAATCTTACCACCAGGGCCGATGACAGCACCGATGAACTCCTTAGGAATATCGAATGCTACGATACGTGGAACCTGTGGCTTCATCTCAGCACGTGGCTCAGAGATAGTCTCCATCATGCAGTTGAGGATGTGCTCACGACCAGCCTTAGCCTGCATCAAAGCCTCCTCAAGAATCTCGAAGCTCAAACCGTCGCACTTGATATCCATCTGTGTAGCGGTCAAACCATCGCGGGTACCTGTGGTCTTGAAGTCCATATCACCCAAGTGGTCCTCATCACCGAGGATATCGCTGAGGATAGCATACTTGTCCTCACCTGGGTTCTTGATAAGACCCATAGCGATACCAGAAACTGGCTTCTTCATAGGAACACCTGCATCCATCAGGGCGAGAGTACCGGCACAAACAGTAGCCATAGAAGAAGAACCGTTAGACTCCAAGATCTGGCTTACCAAACGTACTGTGTAAGGGAAGTCTGCAGGAATCTGACCCTTCAAACCACGCCATGCCAAGTGACCGTGACCAATCTCACGACGGCCTACGCCGCGCTGAGCCTTAGCCTCACCTGTAGAGAATGGAGGGAAGTTATAGTGAAGGAGGAAGCGCTGGTAGCTCTTCTCGAGCACACCGTCGATAAGCTTCTCATCCATCTTTGTACCAAGAGTACATGTAGAGAGAGACATGGTCTCACCACGCTGGAAGATAGCGCTTCCGTGAGGCATTGGGAGTGGAGAAACCTCGCACCAAATAGGGCGGATTTCTGTAGTAGCACGGCCATCAAGGCGCAAGCCCTCGTCGAGGATGCAACGGCGCATAGCATCGCGCATTACGTCATCATAGTAACGGGTAGCCTCAGCGTGCTTCTCCTCCAAGTCTTCCTCAGAAAGATCGGTATGAGCAGCGTCATACTTCTCAAGGAAGTCAGCCAAAACCTTGTCGAAAGCATCCTGACGTGCATGCTTCTCCAAAGCCTGGTGGTTGATATCGTAAGCTGGCTTGTAAAGCTCAGTCTTGATCTGCTCACGGAGTTCCTCGTCGTTGATTTCATGGTCGTACTCACGCTTCACGTCAGTACCCTTCTCCTTAGCCAACTCATACTGGAGCTCGCACATAGGCTTGATAGCCTCGGCAGCCACCTTGAGGGCACCAATGAGATCCTGCTCAGAAACCTCCTTCATCTCACCTTCTACCATCATGATATTGTCCTTGGTAGCACCAACCATGATATCCATGTCAGCCTCTTCCATCTGCTGGAATGTAGGGTTAACAACATACTCACCATTGATACGAGCTACACGAACCTCAGAGATATAGTACTCGAAAGGAATATCTGAACAAGCCATGGCAGCTGAAGCAGCGAAACCTGCGAGGGCATCTGGCTGATCAACACCATCGGCTGAGAGCAACATTACCTGTACGTAAACTTCTGCATGGTAGTTAGAAGGGAAAAGTGGACGCAGAGCACGGTCCACGAGGCGAGAGGTAAGGATCTCCTCATCGCTAGCCTTGCCTTCGCGCTTGGTGAAACCACCAGGGAAACGACCAGCAGCACTGTACTGCTCACGGTAATCTACTTGCAAAGGCATGAAATCTGTACCCGGAACTGCATCCTTTGCTGCACAAACAGTTGCGAGAAGTACTGTGTTACCCATGCGGAGAACCGCAGCACCATCAGCCTGTTTTGCAACTTTTCCGGTCTCAATTGTGATGGTTCTTCCATCAGGCAACTGAACACTTTTTGTAATTACGTTCATCGAAAATTAAAAAACTTATTGTTTTGTCTAACATCTAAATATATAAAACGCTGCAAAGATACCTTTTTAATTATTAATAAACGAATATTTCGGCCACTTTTTTCTACTTTTTTAATTATTTTATCTATCTAAGGCGTATTATTCACAATTTTATTGCTACCTTTGCAGTCGATAATTTTGCAAAATATAAATTCAATGAAGATATCTAAAATCTATTCAGCCGCAGTGATCATGGTAGCTGCGCTGGCTTTTACGTCTTGTAACAACAAGAAATTTCATATCAATGGTAACATTACCGAAGCCACAGACTCGATGCTCTATCTGGAGAACCTGAGCCTGAACGGACCTGTGAAAATCGACTCTGTGAAGCTGGGAGAAGACGGTGCGTTCGCCTTCGACGAGAACGCCATGGATTCCATCACCCCTGAGTTCTACCGCCTCCGCATCGCCAACCAGAGCATCAACCTCAGCATCGACTCTACGGAGACCGTCAAGGTGAAGGCATCCTATCCTCAGATGAGCTATAAATATGAGGTGGAGGGTTCGGAGAACTGCAGCAAGATCAAGGAGCTTTCGATTAAGCAGATGATTCTGCAGAACAACATCAACGCCATCACCAAGAGCCCCAACATGGGCATCGACTCGGTGGATGTCATCGTAGCCCGCATGCTCGATGGCTACAAGCAGGACATCAAGGTGAACTACATCTTCAAGGAGCCGATGAAGGCTTCTTCCTACTACGCCCTTTTCCAGACCATCCAGTTGGGCAACGTGAACTCGCTCATCTTCAATCCCCGCAACAACAAGGATGATGTAAGAGTGTTTGCTGCCGTGGCTACCAGTTGGGACACCTACTATCCTGGCGCCGAGCGTGGCAAGAACCTGCACAACATCGCCATCGAGGGCATGAAGGATATCCGCATCATCGAGAACCAGCGTGCACAGCAGCAGATTGATGCCAGCAAGGTGAGCGTAAACGGCTGCATCGACCTCGCCATGGAGGACAGCAAGGGACAGGTTCGCCGTCTCACCGACCTGAAGGGCAAGGTGGTACTGCTCGACTTCCATCTCTTCGCCAGCAGCGAGAGCACCAAGCGTATCATGATGCTCCGTGAACTCTACAACAAGTATCACGCAGCAGGCTTGGAAATCTATCAGGTTTCCGTAGACCCTAACGAGCACTTCTGGAAGACATCCACCGCAGCACTGCCTTGGATCTGCGTACGCGACGAGGGTGGCATCCAGGGACAGAGCCTGCAATTATATAATGTACAGAACATCCCTACCTTCTTCCTCATCGACCGCAGCAACACGTTGAAGGCGCGCGATGCTCAGATCAAGGACTTGGACGAAGCTATCAAGAACTTACTGTAAAAAGGTAGGAGAAAGAAATATTATAATAAGTTAGGAGTAAGAATTCAGGAACCAGGAGTTTTCCGGTTCCTGACTTTTTGCTTCACAACATTTATACCACATGATTCTAAAACGAAAGTAATCAAACATCAATAAACTTTAAACACTAAAAAATGAACAAGAAATTTTTAGCATTGGCAGCCATAGCTCTCATAGCAACAGGAGCGCAGGCTAAGGTAAAGTTGCCACACATTCTGGGTGACAACATGATTATCCAGCAGGATTCAGAAGCCAACCTCTGGGGTTGGGACAAGCCGGGAACCACCGTCAAGGTAACCACTTCCTGGTCATCAAGAACCTATTCTGCCCAGACGGGCAAGGACGGCAAATGGGCTGTCAAGGTTTTTACCCCGAAGGCTAGCTACACCCCACTCTCCATCACCTTCGACGATGGCGAGAAGACCGTTCTCAACAATGTGCTTGCAGGAGAAGTATGGGTCTGCGCCGGACAGAGCAACATGGAGATGCCGGTGAAAGGATTCGGCAACTGCCCTGTGAAAGGCTACAACAAGGCTGTATTGACAGCCAACCAGTATAAAGGCGTTCACTACGTGAAGATTCCTAGCGTGATGAGCAGCAAACCGCTTAACGACGCCAACTGCGAATGGAAGGTAATCAGCCCGGAAACCGTGGGCGATGCTTCTGCCACCGGCTATTTCTTTGCACAGGTGGTAAACAAGGCACTGAATGTGCCTGTGGGACTGGTGATGGCAAACAAGGGCGGAAGCCGAGTAGAGAGCTGGCTAGACCGTGACTATCTGAAGAAGAACACGAAGGAAGACCTCGACTCCATCAAGATGACGAAGAATCCTAAGTTCAAGTGGGATTTCCTCTACCCTCTTCTCTGGGGCAACGGAACCTTCCATCCTATCCTCAACTATAGCGTAAAGGGAATTCTCTTCTACCAGGGCTGCTCCAACGTGGGCGACCCGGCAGGTCAATACACCCAGCGCCTTGCCGACCTCGTAGCCCAATGGCGCAGAGACTTCAAGCAGGGCGAACTGCCATTCTATTTCGTGCAGATTGCACCTTATCATAATGGCGACGTGAATGGTGACTGGGGTCCAAGACTCCGCGAGCAGCAGTTTAACGCCGCCAAGGTGATTCCTAACAGCGGCATCGTGTGCACCGAAGACCTGGTTTACCCATACGAGGTAGAGCAGATTCATCCATGCCAGAAGCAGCCTGTGGGCGAGCGCCTTGCCCTGCAGGCCCTGAGCAAGACCTATGGCATGAAGGGACTCTTCTGTGAGAGCATGACCTTCAAGGAGATGAAGATTGTAGGCGACACCGTGAAGGTTCACTTCGACAACACCTACGGAGCCTACAACCGCTTTGAAGGCATCAAGGGCTTCGAGGTAGCCGGCGAGGACAAGGTGTTCCACCCTGCCACAGCCAAGCATTTCTGGCAGGAAGGCGGCAACGACGGATGGAACGAGTGCATCATCGTAACCAGCCCAGAGGTAAAGAAGCCAGTAGCTTTGCGCTATTGCTTCCGCAACTTCCAGCTCGGCAACATGGCGAATGCAGGCGGTCTGCCTCTCTTCCCATTCCGCACAGACAATTGGTAATCATCAAAATATCAACAGCGGTCGATCTTTGCCTGAATCAAAGACCGGCCGCTTTTCGATAATGACATGATGATAATTCCTTTTCCATTATACATTATACATTAATCATTATACATTAATCATAATATGAGTCACGTTTTAGATAAATTCAAGTTTTGCCCCGTTTGCGGTTCTCCGAATTTCGAGATCAACAACATCAAGAGCAAGAAGTGCAAGGACTGCGGCTTCTCCTATTATCTCAACCCGAGCAGCGCCACCGTTGCCTTCATCCTCAACGAGAAGGAAGAGCTGCTGGTAGTTCGCCGCAAGAACGAACCAGCCAAGGGTACCCTCGATTTGCCGGGCGGATTTGTAGACATGGATGAAACCGGCGAAGAAGGCGTAACAAGAGAGGTGAAAGAGGAAACCGGACTCGATGCCATCGAGGTGAACTATCAGTTCAGCATCCCGAACCTCTATCTCTATTCCGGCTTCATGGTCCACACCCTCGACATGTTCTACACGGTAAAGGTGAAAGACCTCTCGCATGTGGAAGCTATGGACGACGCCGAAGAGTCGTATTGGATTCCCCTCAGCGAGCTTCATCCCGAGGAGTTCGGATTAGGGTCGATAAAGCAAGGTGTGACCAAATTTCTTGCAAAACACAAGACGAAAGGATGAAAAAAAGCCCCGAAACATTTAAAAAACTAAAAAAATCACTATATAATAAGGTATAAGCAAAAAGTTTATATACTTTTGCAAACCAAAAGAAATTGTGTAGAAGCTTATGCAAGAAAATTTAGTTATCGTCGAGAGCCCTGCAAAGGCTAAGAAAATAGAAGAGTTCCTGGGTAAAGACTTCAAAGTGATGTCTTCCTACGGACACATCCGTGACTTGAAAAAGAAAGAACTCAGTATAGACGAGAAGACCATGGAACCTTGTTATGAGATTCCAGAGGAAAAGAAAAAACTCGTCACAGAATTGAAAGCAACCGCGAAGCAAGCCAAGAAGATTTGGTTGGCATCCGATGAGGACCGCGAGGGAGAAGCCATCAGCTGGCACCTTTGCGAAGTACTCGGATTGGATGAGGAGAAGACAAGCCGTATCGTCTTCCACGAAATTACCAAACCTGCCATCTTGGACGCTATCCAGCACCCACGCCATCTGGACATGAACCTGGTGAATGCCCAGCAGGCACGCCGTGTGCTCGACCGCATCGTGGGTTTCAAGCTCTCTCCAGTGCTCTGGAGAAAGGTGAAGCCAGCCCTCTCTGCCGGTCGCGTACAGAGTGTTGCCGTACGCCTGATCGTGGAGCGTGAGCGTGAGATACAGAAGTTCAAGAGCGAGCCATATTATCGCGTGAACGCCGTATTCGCATTGATTAATGAGAATGGCAGCGCCACAGAGGTGAAGGCAGAACTTGACCAGCGTTTCAAGACCCACGAGGAGGTGGAAGCCTTCCTGGAGAAATGCAAGGACGCCAAGTTCAGCGTAGAGGCAGTGACCAAGAAGCCGCTGAAGCGTACGCCTGCCCCTCCTTTCACCACCTCAACCCTGCAGCAGGAAGCAGCCCGCAAGCTCGGCTTCACCGTAAGCCAGACCATGATGGTGGCTCAGCGCCTGTATGAAGGTGGACGCATCACCTACATGCGTACCGACAGCGTAAACCTCTCTACCCTCTGCAGCAATGCCAGCAAGGACGAGATTATCAAGGTTTACGGCAATGAGTACAGCAAGCCTCGCACCTATCATACCAGCTCTAAGGGAGCGCAGGAGGCTCACGAGGCCATCCGCCCTACCTACATGAGCGAGACCAGCATCGATGGAACCAGCCAGGAGAAGCGTCTTTACGAGCTGATCTGGAAGCGCACCATCGCCTCTCAGATGGCTGATGCTCAGATAGAAAAGACCACCATCAACATCCATATCGACAACACCACAGAAAAATTTGTTGCCAATGGAGAAGTTGTTGTGTTCGACGGATTCCTCAAGGTATATCGTGAATCTACCGACGAGGATGACAACGCAGAGGACTCAACCCACATTCTGCCAGCCATGAAGGAAGGCGATGAGTTGCAGCGCCGCGAGATTATCGCCACCGAGAAATTCTCCCTGGCTCCGGCAAGATACACCGAGGCAAGCCTCGTGAAGAAACTGGAAGACCTCGGCATCGGACGTCCATCTACCTACGCTCCAACCATCAGCACCATCCAGCAGCGCGAATACGTGGTGAAGGGTGACAAGCAGGGCGTGGAGCGCAACTACACCGTAGATTCCCTGAAGGGCATCAAGATAACGCAGAAGACCAAGAAGGAAATGGCTGGCTCCGAGAAGGGCAAGCTGCTGCCTACCGACATCGGTATCGTGGTAAACGACTTCCTGATGGCCAACTTCCCTAACATCATGGACTATAACTTCACAGCACATGTGGAGCAGAGATTCGATGACATTGCCGAAGGAAAGACCGAGTGGATTAAGTGGATGAAGGACTTTGACAAGGGATTCGAGCCTGAGGTGAAGGAAGTGATGAACGCACGCAGCGAGCACAAGGCCGGCGAGCGCGAGCTAGGCAACGACCCTAAGAGCGGTCGCCCTGTGTTCGTGAAGATAGGCCGCTTCGGTCCTGTGGTTCAGATAGGTACAGCCGACGACAAGGACAAGCCACAGTTTGCCCAGTTGCCTGCCGACAAGAGCATCGAAACCATCACCCTGGAAGAGGCTCTGGAACTCTTCAAGCTGCCACGCCAGGTGGGCGAGTTCGAGGGAACCACCGTTACCATCGGTGCCGGCCGCTTCGGTCCATACGTGCTCCACAACCGCAAGTACGTATCCATCCCTAAGGACATCGACCCTATGGCCATCACCCTGGAGCAGGCGATAGAACTCATCAACGAGAAACGCAGCAACGAGCAGAAGCGCCACATCAAGACCTTCGAGGAAGATGAGAAACTGGAACTGCTGAACGGCCGCTACGGTCCTTACATCGCATACGATGGCAAGAACTACCGCATTCCTAAGGCAAAGCAGGAGAATGTGGAGGCGCTTACCTACGATGAATGCATGACCATCATCAAGGAAGCACCGGAGCCAAAGACTAGAGGCAGAAAGAAGTAAATTGCTGATGGATGGTTCCCTTTTTAGAGGAGCCATCCTATCAAAATAATAAGAAAGAAATGAAGTCAATCATCATCATTGGATATATGGGAGCCGGCAAGACAACCGTCGGCAAGGCCCTCGCCAAAGAGCTTGGCGTGATGTTCTACGACTTAGATTGGTATATCGAAAGCCGTATGCGCAAGACCGTGAAGCAGATTTTCGACGAAATGGGCGAAGAGGGATTCCGCCACATAGAGCACAACATGCTCCACGAGGTGGCAGAGTTTGAAAACGTAGTGGTTAGCTGCGGCGGAGGAACACCTTGTTTCTTCGACAACATGGACTATATGAACCAGGCAGGCGAAACCATCTACCTGAAGGCAAGCCCTGAAACCCTGCATGCCCACCTGAAGATGGGCAAGGGCGTACGCCCCCTGCTGCTCAACAAGACTCCCGAGGAAGTGGATGTCTTCATCCGTGAACAGCTCAAGCAACGCGAGCCGTTCTACGAAAAGGCCAAGCACATCATCGACGTCAATGTGATGGACAACTTCGACAAGATTAACAATACGGTTCAGCAGATTAGAAACCTGCTGAACGTGTAACCCAAAAGGTAAGCATTCCCCCCACCCATCTGAGGGAGAGTGCTTACCTTCACTCGTAGTATATTCATATCATAACATCAAATTATAATAGACTAAAAAGCAAGACAAGAACAGAAAATGAAGAAATGGACTATTGAAGACTCGAAGGAGCTCTACAACATTGGTGGTTGGGGCACTTCTTACTTTGGCATCAACGACAAGGGTGATGTCTATGTAACTCCATGCAAGGACAACACGCAGATAGACCTGCGCGACATCATGGACGAGTTGGCATTACGCGACATCAACGCTCCCGTACTGCTCCGTTTCCCAGACATCCTCGACAACCGCATCGAGAAGACAGCCAGCTGTTTTCAGAAGGCAAAGGAGGAATATGGTTACAAGGGGGAAAACTTTGTCATCTATCCTATCAAGGTAAACCAGATGCAGCCGGTTGTAGAGGAGATTATCTCTCATGGAAAGAAGTTCAACCTGGGACTGGAAGCCGGTTCCAAGCCAGAACTTCATGCCGTTATCGCCGTACAGGCACAGAGCGACTCGCTCATCATCTGCAATGGCTACAAGGACGAGAGCTACATCGAACTTGCCTTGCTCGCACAGAAGATGGGTAAGCGCATCTTCATCGTGGTAGAAAAGCTCAACGAGCTGGATATCATCGCCAAGGTGGCAAGCAAGCTCAACGTGAAGCCAAACATCGGTATCCGCATCAAGCTCGCTTCTTCAGGCTCAGGAAAATGGGCTGAAAGCGGTGGAGATGCATCGAAGTTCGGTTTGACAAGTGCCGAACTGCTCACTGCCCTCAACAAGATTGAGGAGATGGGATTCCACGACTGCCTGCGCCTCATCCACTTCCACATCGGAAGCCAGATTACCAAAATCCGCCGCATCCAGACGGCTCTCCGTGAGGCAGCTCAGTTCTACATTAACCTGCACAAGATGGGCTACAATGTAGATTTCGTAGATTGCGGTGGTGGTCTTGGTGTAGATTACGACGGCACCCGTTCTGCCAGCAGCGAAAGCTCTGTAAACTACTCTATCCAGGAGTATGTAAACGATTGTGTCTATACCTTCGTTGATGCAGCCAACAAGAACAATATCGAGCATCCTAACCTCATCACCGAGAGTGGCCGCTCACTCTCTGCCCACCACTCCGTATTGGTGATTGATGTGCTGGAGACTGCATCCCTGCCTGAAATGCCAGAGGAGTTTGAGGCAAAGGAGACTGACCACCAGTTGGTGAAGGACCTTTATGAGATATGGGACAACCTGAATCCCCGCAACATGCTGGAAGACTGGCACGATGCCGAGCAGATTCGCGAAGAGGCCTTGCAGCTCTTCTCTCACGGCATCGTAGATTTGAAGACCCGTGCCGAGATTGAGGCGATGTACTGGAGCGTGTGCCACGAGATCAACAATCTTGCCAAGCACATGAAGCACGTACCTGAGGAGCTGAGAGGACTGGACAAGATTCTTGCCGACAAGTATTTCTGCAACTTCTCATTGTTCCAGAGCCTGCCAGACAGTTGGGCCATCGACCAACTCTTCCCTATCATGCCTATCCAGCGTCTGGACGAGCGTCCTACCCGCAACGCTACCTTGCAGGACATCACCTGCGACAGCGACGGCAAGATTGCCAACTTCGTAACCGATGGTCATATCGGCAACGTTCTTCCTCTTCATCCTTTGAAGAAAAACGAGCCATACTATCTCGGTGTGTTCCTCGTAGGTGCCTACCAGGAGATTCTGGGCGACATGCACAATCTCTTCGGCGACACCAATGCAGCCCATATTTCCGTAAAAGACGGCAAATACAGCATCGACCAGATATTCGATGGCGAGACCGTAGAGGAGGTATTGGATTACGTACAGTATAATCCGAAGAAACTCGTCCGCCAGTTGGAGCAGTGGGTAACCAAGAGTGTGAAGGAAGGCAAGATTTCACTCGATGAGGGTAAGGAATTCCTGGGCACCTATCGCAATGGTCTCTTCGGATACACTTATCTTCAGTAAGAATTAACAGTTGATAGTTAATAGTTTACAACAAGATTGCCCTATAAACTATTAACTATAAACTATAAACTAAACTTAAAGATGGAAAAAGTAACAGTAGTAAAGGTAGGCGGTGCCATCGTTGAAGACAGCGAGCAGCTGGCACAGCTCTTGAAGGATTTTTCTGCCATTCCCGGCAAGAAAGTATTGGTACATGGCGGTGGACGCCGTGCCACCAAGGTAGCCGCAGCCATCGGCATTGAGAGCAAGATGGTAAACGGCCGTCGCATCACCGATGCAGACATGCTGGAGGTGGTTACCATGGTGTATGGCGGTTTGGTGAACAAGAACCTGGTTGCCAAGCTTCAGGCTAACGGCGTGAACGCCCTCGGTCTGACAGGTGCCGATATGGACGTAATCCATAGTCACAAGCGCCCATTGAAGGACGGCATTGACTTCGGATTCGTAGGCGATGTAGAGCGTGCCAACGGCAAGATGCTCCAGACCCTGATCAATGAAGGCATCACCCCCGTGATGGCTCCACTGACCCACGACGGTAAGGGCAATATTCTCAATACCAATGCCGACACCATCGCAAGCGAGACAGCCAAGGCTCTGGCTCCTTACTACGACGTGACATTGATATACAGTTTTGAAAAGAAAGGCGTGCTCAGCAATCCTGAGGATGACGACAGCGTGATTCCAGTGATTACACATGCCGATTTTGAGAGATATAAAGCAGACGGTACCGTGGCAGGCGGCATGATTCCAAAGCTGGAGAATGCCCTTGCAGCCATCGACGCAGGCGTGAAAGAGGTGATTATCACCCTTGCTACCGCCATCGACGGAAAGCACGGAACTGTTATTAAGAGTTAAAAATAGAAATAATTCAGAGTTGCTTGTAACTTTCTTACAGGTGAGTCGTCATTAATTATGTAGGGATGAAAGAAATCAGTTTCCAAAACGATGTTTTGCCACTGAAGAATAAACTCTTCAGGCTGGCCCTTCGCATTACTCTCAACCGGGAGGAAGCGGAGGACGTTGTGCAGGATACCATGATTAAAGTCTGGAATGCCCGCGACAGATGGCAGGAGCTCGACTCCATCGAGGCCTACAGCCTCACCATCGCCCGCAACCTCTCGCTCGACCGCATCAAGAAGATGGATAATCAGAATGATTCGCTGGAAGAGCAAAATACGGAAAGGCTCGACGAGACATCATCCACTCCTTCCGAACGAATGATTCAGAAAGACAAGCTGAACATCGTAAGGAACATCATTAATGAGTTGCCCGAGAAGCAGCGCAGCTGTCTGCAACTTCGAGACATCGAAGGAAAATCCTATAAGGAAATAGCAGACATCCTCAGCATCACCGAAGACCAGGTCAAGGTGAACATCTTCAGGGCTCGACAAACAGTTAAACAAAGATTTCAACAATTCGACAGTTATGGATTATAAGTACATCAACCAACTTTTGGACCGCTATTGGAAGGCCGAGACTTCTCTCGAAGAAGAGGAGATTCTCCGTGCATTCTTCAGCCAGGACGAGTTGCCTGCCGAGCTGAAGCCATATCAGGCGCTCTTCTCTTACGAGATGGGCGAGGCTAAGCAAGAGACACTGGGTGATGACTTCGATCAGAAGATGATGGCGATGATTGAAGATGAATACACCAAGGAGCCAAACAAGGCAAAGGTAGTTTCACTGACAGAGCGTCTGAAGCCTCTCTTCAAGGCTGCTGCCGTGGTAGCTATCGTCTTGACCTTGGGCAACGCTGCCCAGGTTCCATTCCAGAACGATGTCGATAACCAGATTGAAAACGTAGGATACACCAAGAGTGGCAAGGGCGTTTCCGTAGCCATGGGCGATTCTGCTTCGGTTGATTCCATGCAGCGCACGGGCATCGACCAGATAAGCACCACCACCGCTTCTCCTACGATATTGAAGTAGTTATTTCTATGCTTTCTCTATATAAAAAAAAATCATGTTTAGTAAAACAATTCTGAAACTGTGAAGTTTCAATTCTCTCAAATTTTTCATAACATACTAACGTATTAGGGCTGCCAGAATATTCTGGCAGCCCTTGCTGTATATCAAAAGAGACAACCCACACGGGTTGCCTCTTAACACATAAACCTTATTCTAACCTAATAACTTATATTTTTCACTCTATTCAATGCTTCTAAATAATAATAGTCGGCATAGATAATGCAGGCATCTATCTCGCTTCCTGCCGGATGATGCCCCGTGCTATGCATTAGGAATGCCACATTCTTCTTGCCGCTCTGGTATTTACTGGTGCTAAGCTGGGCTAGCGTCTGCAAGGCAAACTGCTTGTACTCTTCGCCTTTCTCACCTCCCACATATTGCTGAAGTTCCAGTAAGGCATCGGCAACCACACAGGCAGCACTTACATCCTTCGGTGCTCCCATTGTTCCACGTGAATCATCCATATCCCAAAGAGGAATGAAGTCATCGCTGGTTTCCTTCAATCGCTTGATGTAAATATCAGTCACCTTCTGGGCAAAATCCAGGAACATCCTGTTGCGGGTATAACGATACACCATCGTATAGCCGTAGATGGCCCAGCTCTGCCCTCTTGACCACATGGAATCATCAGAATATCCCTGATGGGTCACTCCCTTGATAAAGTTACCACTGATGGTATCATATACTGCCACATGATAGCAGCTGCCATCCGGACGGAAATGATTCTGCATCGTGGTCTTGGCGTGAGTTACAGCCAAATCGTAAAGAAGTTTGTTTCCTCCGTTTTTGGCAGCCCAGAACATCATATCGAGGTTCATCATATTATCCATAATCGTATTGTGCGGCCAGTTGCGAGGCTTCACTTCTCTAGGCCAACTCAATATCGTACCCACGATAGGATTGAAGAGCGTGGCAAGCGAATCGGCGGAAGCCAGAATCACATTCTTGTATTCCTGCGAATGATTCACCTCATAGCCCTTCCCGTAGGAACAGAACATCAGGAAACCGATATCGTGGTCGTAGCAAGGGCGATAGGCGATGCCTTTCAGAGACTCCGTATATCCTTCGGCAGCCCTGCGCACAGCCTCATCCTTAGTATTCTGATAGTCCATCCAGAGGATTCCCGGCCAGAAACCGTCACACCACTCCTCTGGTGTAGCCTTGCGGCAGTTCCAGCCCTTCTGCTTATCCCCCTTGAGGATATTTCGAGGCTCCATCGTGTAGTCGAAAGAGCCATCCTTCTGTTTCAACTCAGCCAAAGCTCTGCCCACCTGCTTATGGCAGTATTGCAGTTGCTTATTCACATCAAGCCCCTGCTTTGCATCGAGCTTGCTCTGTGCCATCATGCCGTTCGCTAGGAACAAGGCTGATACCCCAAAAAGTATTTTTTCTATTTTCATCATAATTCATTTATTATCAATACGAATGAAACAGGAAGATTACTTAAACTGGTTAGTATTGGAGCAATAAAGAAGCGCAGCTATGGTTTGTTATATGTTAAAAATATGCTTATAAGCTGCCAAAACTATACTTTTTAACATGGTTTTGGCAGCTTATAAGCATATTTTTATTATATCTGCCATACTTAAAGAAGTTTTCTGCAAAGATACAAATCTTTTGCGGAAAGACGAAGCCCGAACTTGTGAAAGTTTGGGCTTTGTTGTAAATAAAAACATTTTTTTCAATTCCGTATCTGGGAAAAAGAGAAAAACGAAAAGGGTGCGCCATTAACTTATGACACACCCCCATAAAGCAAGAAGAAAAAGTCTTTTACTTCTTCAATGTCAGACGATAAGCCAAAGAATACTCCCCATCAAAGAGGCGATACTCCTTGTGAGGTGGCTCACCCCAACTGTTATCACCACCGACTCCTCGCTGAGCACCATCCAAAATCACATACGTCTCCTGACGTGGGTGCATGTCCTTCTGGTGCATCATCTTCTTCTCCAATCCCATATCGAGATCTTCGTCTGCGAAATGAAGGGCAGAGAAGTCCATCGGTTTCTCGGCTTGGAATCGAAGGGTGATGCCTGATTGAGGCGAGGCAATCTCTGCCCAACGCACATCACTGTGGTTGCCTGTCTGCTGAGGGAAGATGTATGGGTAATACATATCCGTCACGGTGGTATGGTAGAGACCGATAAACTGACTGGTCTTTCTATCGGAGTAGTTCTCCCATGGACCACGACCATAGTAGCTTACGTTCTCGAAGCCCTTAGGAAGCGTCATACGCATACCGAAGCGAGGTAATTCCGGCAGTTTCTTTCCCCTGGTGTCCATACTCGCCTTAACGTCAATGCTGCCATCCTTGCGGAAGAGATAAGAGAGATGATAAGGTTGCTTGAGATCGCTCAACACCATGTCAAAGGTAATGAGCACTCCTTCCTCGGTAGGTTCGCCCACCTGACATTTCGATACATAGCGATTGGTCTGTGCGGAACGCCATACGTTACTCTTCTGTGGCATCTTGTTGCCATAATCGTTGTCATTAGGCGCACGCCAGAAGTAAGGTTCCAAGGCTGTACGATTGTGCAAGGCTGAAACACCATCCATGACATAATTGGTGAGCACACCATTCTGCTTGTTGATTTCCACCTTGATGCCGCCTACTGTCAGCACGATGTTGTTCTTCTGGGTTTCCACCTTGATATTACCTTGAGCCTGTTGGCGATTCATTTCTTCCAGTTTTCCTTCGTGTACGAACTGCTCCTTTGCCAAGTCATAATGGGCAGGCAAGAGGTCGTTTGCCTCACGAGTGTAGGCATAGACCTGAAGGGTGTATTCATCGCTTTCCTTCAAGGATGGCATCTTGATGCGCACCTTGCTTTCCTGCTGCGGCAAGGTCTTCAAGCGGAAGTCGCCTGCAGCAACCTCCTTGCCCTCCTTGCAGAGCACCCAGCGGAAATCATAGTCAGCAAGCGTAGAGAACTGATACTCGTTCCTTACGGTCAACTCGCCCTTCTTCCAGTCAAAGCTAGGGAAGATGATGTCTTGATATACCTTCTTCACCTCTAAGGCTTGCGGCTTGTAACTCATATCGGAAGCAAGGACACCATCACATCCACTGTTCATCTCCACAGGCCATACATAACTTCCCATCTCTCCATTATACATCCAATAGGTACGATGGTCGGTATTCTCGTTGATTGTACGGCGGATGCCTTGATCTTGGAAGTCCCAGATAAATCCACCTTGCAAGTTAGGCGACTTCTTGATTAAATCCCAGTAATCCTGAAGGTTTCCATTGCTATTACCTTGCGCATGAGCATACTCACACATGATGAAAGGACGCTGTTTGCCACTCTTGGCATAGGCGAGCACCCTGCCCCAGTTAGGGTACATGTGACATACGATGTCGGTATTTTCTTCCTCCCAAGCTTGCTCAAACTGTACGAAGCGAGTTTTATCGTTCGCTTTCAACCAGCGATACTGCTCATGGAATACCTGTCCATTGCCACACTCATTGCCCATCGACCATCCAATGATGCTTGGGTGATTACGATCACGATAGAACATACGATGGATGCGGTCACGATGCGCAGGAGCCCATTCCTTGCGATAAGCAGGATGTGGAACGGTATCAGTGAAATAGACACAACTGCCCATTCCGTGGGTCTCAATATTTGCCTCATCCACCACATAGATGCCATACTTGTCGCAGAGATCGAGCCATTCTGGACAATTAGGATAATGGCTGCTACGCACAGCATTGATGTTCAACTCACGCAGGCGGCGCAGATTATCCATCATAATTTCGTGGCTCTGCACGTGTCCTAAGGAGTCATTGTGCTCATGGCGATTGATACCCTTGATATATACCATCTTGCCATTGACAAGCAGTCGGGCGTTCTCAATCTTCACCTCACGGAAACCTACTTGCTGGCGCACGGTGTCACCACCCAGTACCATCGCCATCTGATAGAGATAAGGTTTTTCGCCACTCCATAGGTTCACCTTATTCAGTTTCTTGCTCACGTGGATGGTTGTCTCCTTGCCATCAACCTTGAAAGGCTTGGTTTCATTGAGCAACAACTTGCCACTGGCATCACGAAGTTGAACCATCATCTTATCAGAGACCGACTTGCCAGAGAAATTGCGAATGGTAACATCTGTCTCAAGCTGTCCATTGCGATAGTTATCCACAGGAGTAGCCGTAATATTGTAATCCCATACAGACACTGGGCTATAGGCTTGTAGATACACGTCACGCTCTATGCCTGTGATACGCCAAAAATCCTGATCTTCCATATAGCTTCCATCGTGCCAACGATACACTTGTACCGCCATTTGATTGGCACGACCATCTAGATGGACTAACTTCGTCACATCAAACTCGGCAGGAGTCTTGGAGCATTTGGTCATACCCACCTCCGTGCCATTTACCCATACTCTCGCATAACCCGTGATGGAGCCGAAGTGGAGCATCACTTCCCTGTCCTTCCACTGAGAAGGTACAGTGAATGAAGTACGGTAAGTACCCACAGGGTTAGGGATGTCGATGTAAGGAGGATTAGGCGACCAAGGATAGGTGATATTGGCATACAAGGGTGCGCCAAAGCCCAACAGTTCCCAGTTGGATGGCACAGGTATCTGCGCCCACTTGGAGTCATCGAAGTCCATTCGATAAAAATCGTCAGGAGCATCCTTGATGTCGTCGGCATAATGGAAACGCCACTTGCCGTTCAGCAACTTCGTATGCGAGGTCTTAAACCAAGCGTGTGGTTGTTCCTTGCCTCGCTCAAACACGGTCGGATTCTCCCATTCATGCTCGTAAGCATTCGCCACAAGAATAGAGCCGAAGAGAGCAGCCGACAACAGTAATAAGTTCTTGATATTCATAATTCACTTAATATTTATATTTTACTCTTAATACACTTCACTAACACTGATGTTGTAAGTTTGCGCTAAAACGATGCCTATTTGCAACATATAGAGCGCAACACTTAAAAAGAGTCTTCTTGCTGTAGTCTTAATCATCATAGTTATGCTTTGTTTTTCTAGGTATACGATTATAAAGCTAAAATTACATAAAAACGCTAACAAAAAAATCCCATTGGCATTACTACCAATGGGATTACTCTCATCTGTTTTATTTTCATTTCAAGCGATTCATCACATCTTTCGGAATCTCAATACAGATAGGTTGCACGGCACCCTTATATTCACCATCGGCATCAGCAACCGCTACCAGCCAGCAGGTGAATGACCTACGGGCATTGTCCCATCCTGCCTCGTAGGGATAGAACTTGAAGGTCGTATCATTGACTTTCTTGACAGGACCATTGATTACCTCAATGTGAGGTTTCTTCTTGCCATGCTCTTGGGTAGTTGCACGACGAGAGCTATCGGTATAGACCGCCTTTAGCTGGAAGGTGATGCCATCCAGATTTCTTAAATCAAGCTTCATGCCTCCCTGCAACTTATCGTTGTATGGAATGAGCTTACCTTGATACTCGAAACCAACATACTGAACTTTCTTGCCCGCCGTCTCCTTGTATCGAGCCTCTGTGAGTTCCGTCATTTCCTTATCGAAATACCAGAAGGCATCATGCTTGTCGCCCTTATATATATTATAAGGTGCAGGCTGAGGGCGAGAGGCTGAAGCAATCTCAGGAGCTTTGCCTTTGTCCGCTCCATCTGTACCCATCATATCAGAATGGAATCTCTCGGCAAGCCAACCCTCCTTCGGATTGAGTTTACGGAGTGTTCCATCGGCATTCAAACGCTGTTCTAATGCCTTCTGAATGAACTTGGCAAGATACAAGGCTGTCCTATCGCCACAATCAAAATGTCCTCTGCCAGTATCGCAAAGGAAGGAGATACAACTCTCTGGATACATCATGCGGAAGGCAAGGGCAGGATTCACACGAGCCTCCCACCATTCATACTCGCCTTCTACCATCAAACCAGGAATGCCATCAATGTTGCGATGACGTCCCCACTCCACGTTATCCCTACCATATCCACAGAGATTGGTACGAGGCGCATCACCATGGAAGGAGATGAGGCAGAGCGTGCGGTTCGGATTCCAAGCCGCAAAGTTCCAAGGGAAGGTAGCTTGCGCGGAATGTCCCAAAGGGATGATAGGAGCCTTGGCTATCTCGGCATGGCCGCTTTGGTCGGCGAGATTGCCCATCATCTCCTCAAAGGTATTCTGTGCGCCAGTCGCTGGATCCCAGTTGTTGGTGAAAGCAGGAGCCACCCATACCATTGCCACACCCAGTTTCTTCATCTGAGCCTGAAACTTCGGATTCTTATAGATAGCCTCCTCCGTCATATTCTGTTGAGAAAGCATCACCGCTTTCACTTGCTTGCATCCCTCTGGCACCCAAAGGTAAGCCACCGGAGCCTTGCCTGTCTCTGAAGAGATATAGCCTCTCAAATCCACTGACCACTGGTACATTCCACTACCTCCCACACCAATGGCATGGGCTGTACTTACGAAGATGCCTTGCAACAGCAAGACCATCAACATAACTCTGATACGTATTTTTCTTAATAACATCATATTGTCATTTTAACAAACTGAATCGCAATGCGGCACCGCCTGACGGCTGCAAATGAAGCTTTAATATCTTGCCAGCCTTGATAGTCTGAACTACAGTAGATACCTTGGTATGAGTATTCAACGCAGGGTTATCGTTGTATATCTCCACTTGATATTTCTTGCCTTTCTGCAAGAAGTCGGCTGTATTGAGAGTGATGTCACGAGCTTGCAAGCCATTCATCGCTCCCACAAACCAATCATTGCCCGAGCGACGCGCCTGCACGATATACTCACCTATCTCGCCCTGCAAAGCCTTGCTCTCATCCCATACGGTAGGACAATATTTCCAGAAGTCCAACTCCTTTTCTCCCTTATATACATTCGGGAGGTCATACCAAAACAAGAAGGTGACAGGACTGTAATATACTACTGGCATCGCCAACTGGTGAGCCTTGGTATTCTTCACTCTACCATTGAAATAACAAGGCGTATAATCAGCAGGACCGCAGAGGAAACGGGTAAATGGCAAGATGGTGTTGTGCTCAGCATCTGGCATTTCCTCGTTGCCGCCAATACCTTCTTGCGTCATCAAGTTAGGATAAGTGCGGCTCCATCCTGTAGGGCGATACTCATCGTGGATATCCACCATGATGTGATGGTCGGTACACTTCTTTACGGCATTGTGAAGCCAAGTGGTCCACTCCTGCGAACCTATCTGCACAAAGCCAAACTTGATTCCACTGATGCCCCATTTCTCATAGAGTGGCAATAGCTGGTCAAGCTCCTGATACAAGGCTCTCTGGTTGACATAAACCCACACACCGATGCCCTTGCTCTTGGCATACTGACAGAGCTTTGGCATATCAATGTCGCGAGTTTCCAATACTTTCAAGGCAGAAGAAGACATCTTCATCTCTGGACCATACCAGCCTGCATCAAGCTCGATATATTGAAGACCTCTATCCACACAGAAGTCAACACCCTCCATGCAAGTCTTCATATCCAAACGACATACACGGAAAGCCTTGCCTGGCTTAATCCAAGAGGTATCGGAAATCTGGCAAGGAGTATTGAGATTGAGCACCATCTGCTTGTTGTTGATCAGGTCGATAGCCTTCTCACCCACCATGATGAATCGCCAAGGCATATCGTATGCCGTGATGATGTCGGCAGGATGGAACAACGCCATCTGTAACTCATTGTCTGCTTTCAACTTAAGTTTACCTCTCACAAAGTCACTCAATGCAGCCTCACCAATGGCTGCATAAAGTCCATTATCCAAACGAAGTGTCAATGGGCGCTCTGCCTCTTCCTTCCAAGCAGCCTCGCTCTTCAAAAGCTTTACCTTGTTGGCATGAGATTGCGCCCAAGCATAGTGGTAAGCCTCTGCACCTGGGGCAAAGCGGAAAGAAGTGATGTCGTCGGTGATGTGCATGAACAAACCATTGGTTGCCTCAGGGAAATGATAGCGGATGGCTACTCCCTCATCGTAAGCTCTCACAATGATGTCTAGGAGATATTGCTGGCGCTTGTCGTAAGCATTACTTGCGCCCTGATGCTTGCCACCCTTCAAGAGATGAATGGTCATCTCATTATAACGATCTCGTATCTGGGCATACTCGCCATAGACTGGCTTCCAAGTATTGTCCTCAGAACGACGATCCACACTTGTTACTTCCATACCATGGGTCCAAACGTTGCTGTTATCCACTGGTATTCCCATAGCCGACTCCACCAAGTGGTTGTCGATATTCACACCTAATTCACCCTCTTCTATTACCTGCTTAGCTGCATAGTCGAGGCGGTAGGTTAATCTTCCGTCTTTCTGTTCGAAGACGAAGTTGTATTTGCCGTCAGGCGACTGCAAGGCTTCTGCTGCATATCCAACTATAGCAACCGCCCAAAACAAGATAGCAATAAAAAACTTTCTCATAACTGGATTTCTACTTGATTTGTACTTTTCCATTCTCCGAGCATACGATGCGCTGCTCGGTTCCATCCTTCAGCTTCACGATAATGCCCACGGCACTCGGCTCGCTCGGCGTAAAGTAATCTACCGATGCTATATCGCCTGGCTCCGCATCAGAACTTGGTTCATATACGCAGACGAATGGATGGTTCCATGCCTCTCCCTTCTGGCGAGCCACAAAGGTAAGCACTGGCTGCTCATCTACCTTATAAGGCTGATTCGGCATGCGCTCATATTCGAGGTTGACTGGCGAGAGAGCTTGGAAGATGGTACGGTTCTCATCTTTCTTCATCCACATGGTCATGGTGATTTCACGCTGACCATCCATTGCCTCCACTACCTTATCATCCAGTATCTTGGTAACGAACTGCGTCTTTACACTGTTCTGCATCTCTGCGCTCTTCTTGTCATAGATATAAGAATAGGCATAGAGATGACCACCTGCAAAAGCAAGTTCCTCCGTTGGTTTCATATCGAGAGGCTGACCAGAAGCCGCATCCATCACCTTCATCTCCTGTCCGAGATTGTGATAGAAGTAATCGTGGGTTTTATCGCCACCTTCCTTCTTCTTGCTACGGAACACATCTATGTAATATCCACCCTTAGCAGATGTCTTCACGATGGCGGTGGTACGCTGCTGCTGTGCCTGTGTCTCTGGCTCAATGAAACTTACGGTAGCGTAAGTTATCTTATCCTTAAGTTCAGAATCCTTCTGAAAAGAAAGTTTCTTTTCGGAGAGCTTCTTGCTGGCAGGTTGATCCTTGCTTACCTCTGGATAAGAGGCGACAACCTTGAAGGCATGCTGAGACATCATTACAGGATAGCTTGATACACCATCCACCACTACCGTGTTATGGGCTGGCATCTGGGAATAATATTCCAGATAGTCCAAGCCGCTATAGAGGGTTCTGCCGATACCTGCATCAGGTCCCAAAACATATCCCTTGCCATAGAGTTCGAGCGAGATGCCGTTGGAATGCTGGTGGTTGCCAAGGCTAGCATTGACGGAAGCCATCAAGTCGTGCTGCTTGTCCATACCACTTCGCATCGCTATCCACGAAACATTAGGGGCATAAAACAGGGTGCTCGTATATGCCTCTATCTCAGAGATAGGAGCTTGGGGAGCCACTGCATTCTTCAGAAGATTCATCTCAGAGATAAGATTCTTATTCTTATGGCGAGTGGCATACTTCAATACTTGGTCGATGCCACCTGTATTGAGATAACCTGGATGAGTATCGCCAAAACCTGCAATCATACGGTTAGGGAAGAGATATTCGGCAGAGGTCTTCACTGCTTCCGTCAAGATAGGACGCTGCTTGAAGAGGTCAATGCCAGCCTTCTCATCCAGCATGTTGGCGAAATCGCAGATACTGCTCAATACCGTGGTACTGTAGCCTGGCGATTCATACCAAGTCTTGCTCTTCGCATCAAAGCCGAAGTCGATGAGCTTGTTCATACTCCACTGGCGAATACTATTTTGATTTACGATATAATCCAAGTAGTATTGCTTGCCCTTGCCATCTGCGTATGCTTGGTTATCTTGCAATACCAAGGCTATCTTTACGATGAAGTCAGCCTGAAACAAATTCCAATTGTTGTGAGGCACACCATTGGCGATGATGTTCTCAGCCCACTTCTTGAAACCAGCCTCGATGACGGCTTGGTCGTCCTTCACAAGATTCTTGATGAGGGGATACATCTGGGTGAGTTCGTTGATGGCATCCTCGTGGATAACCTCAAAGGTAGTCATGCCCACCAAGGTTTGCTGATGACCATGATTCAAATCGATAGGCACATTGCGATAGGCGATGCCCTTCATATAGACATCGAACACCTTTGCTGCCATCTGTCCATAGCGCATATCGCCAGTGGCGGCATAGATGCGAGCGGCATCACGGGCAATACCGATAATCTGACGGTTCACACCTGCCAGATTGCATCCCGTCTTGGCTGGAGAAGTCTTCTCCATCTTTCCTGTAGCCCTGCTAATGTAAGTAACGCTACCCTGCTCATCGTCATCATAAGGAATAATATCCTCCAGCTTAGGGCGATTATATTGAGATGCCGTGCTTCGTGAGCCATTATATTTCACGGTAGGCGCAGCTGCTCGCTCTCCCCCAGGATGAGAGAATGTCTCACCATTAACAAACACATCTGATGCATTGGTCTTCCAAAACATCTGCAATCGGGAATAGAGCCAGTCGGGTTGCTTATCCACCTGGCTCATCACGTTCTCAATCTTAGCCTTCAACTTGGTAATCTCTGAATCCTCCACCTTCTTCTTAGCCATACCGAAAGAAGAAGAGAGGAGCATCAAGGCTGCCACATATAGTACTTTCTGTTTCATACGAGTTGTTCTTATCTTTTATGTGATTTTTAATAAGAATACGATTGGGGGGCGATTTATACGTATGACATCAGATAATAAAACGTATGTAAGTGCGGTCATCGAAGCTTTTGTTCCCTGCCACCAAGCCCTTAGTGGCGATGAAGTCGTGGATGCATTGAGGGTCGTTGGCAATCTGCTCTGCCAATGCCGCCTCACTCTCTGCCAAGGTTGGCTTCAGGAAAGGATAGCCATCGCTAGCCAATACTACTTCATTAGGCGATGAAACAGGCTTCGTTTGCTCTTGAAAGTATGTTTCAATGCTACTTGAAGCAGGTTTCATTTTCAAGGCTACAATCTTCACTCCCTCCCGATAAATCGGGAATCCATCGATAACCGTATAGGTCTGGTTCTGCCCGGAAAGCATCGCCTCAATCAATAATGGCTCTATCTGCTTTCTAGCCTCAGCAGGCGAAAGGCCCTGCTCTATCAGCTCTACCCTCTTTCTTGCAATCGCCTGCTCATAAGGCTTGCCGTTCTCATAAAGCTTTCCATCGATGATGGCCTGGCAATCGCCCACCATCCAGATTTCATTCCTTGTCCGGCTATAAAGGATAGCCGAGGCGGTAAGCCGCTCTTCCGGATGCTCCTTCAACCGCTCTTCCACCCCTAGCTTTTCATACACCTTATTATATATATAGGCTGTCACACCCTGGCAGAAATCATCTACCGAGGCATCTGCTTTCAACTCCTCACGAATATACTCCGAGATAAGCATCATGGCGTATCTTCCGTTCTTCATATCAGGATTGAGACGCTTCGGAGTCTTGCTTGTACTGCCATCAATCACTGCGATGAAATCATCGGTAACTACCATTCCATCCTCACAAGCCTCAGGGCTCTTCTTTCCTATAATACTGCTTTCAATAATTTTCATTTTTTGTCTATCTTATGCTAAAAATCAAAGTCTATTTAATATAAAACCACCCCAAAGGTACTTCATTTCTGCGAAACGACCAAAGAAAACAGACTACTTTCTTTGGTCGTTCCAGATATTTATTGTAACTTCGCAGCATAATTCGAATACAAACGATAAAACAATAAAGATATGGAGCAGAACGTAGCAAAAAGAGTACCATACGGCATACAGGATTTTGTACAAGTAATAGAGCAAAATTGCTATTATGTGGACAAGACTGCATATATTCCAAAGTTAGAAGATTGTCCCAACAATCTCTTCTGCATTCGCCCTCGCCGTTTTGGTAAGAGCGTATTCTTGAGTATGCTCCATGCTTATTATGACTGCCGCACCAAGGACAAGTTCCAAGAGTGGTTTGGTGACTTGTGGATTGGCAAGCATCCTACCCCCTTACAAGGCAGGTATCAAGTGATGCACCTTGATTTCTCACAGGTGGGAGGTTCCATCGAAAACCTCGAAGAAAAGTTCAACTTCTACCTTGGTGTTCAGCTCAATGGATTCATACGAGACTATCTTGACTTCTACTCAGAGAAAGTGCAGAAACAAGTGGAAGATGCTAAAGATGCAGGAGTTAAGCTCGCCATCATCCAAAGCGAGGCGAGGTCGAAAGGCTATCCTCTTTATCTCATCATCGATGAGTATGACAACTTTACCAACACCGTGCTCAATGAGCAGGGAGAGGATGTGTATTGGGCTATCACTCATGCCGAGGGCTTCTATCGTGATATCTTCAAGAAGTTCAAGGGTTCCTTTGAGCGCATCTTTATGATGGGTGTAAGCCCTGTGACGCTGGATGACGTAACAAGTGGCTACAATATCGGTTGGCACATATCCACCAAGGAGGAATTCAACCAGATGCTTGGATTCTCTACAGAGGATGTAAGGGAGATGTTCACCTATTATAAGAATGTGGGGAGGATTCCGGCAGATAGCGATGTCGAGGCTATCATCCAAGAGATGAAGCCTTGGTATGATAACTATTGCTTCTCTAAACAAGCATTAGGCACACAGAGTAAGGTGTTCAACTGTGACATGGTGCTTTATTTTCTCCGTAATTATATGAGCAGTGGCGAAGGCCCTGAGGAAATGGTTGACCCAAATACGAAGACGGATTACAACAAGATGAAGAAGTTGCTCCAACTCGACAAGTTGGATGGCAACCGCAAAGGTGTGATTCGCACCATTATAGAGAATGGCGAAATTATAGGCAAGATTGCAGAGACTTTCCCTGCCCGAATGTTAACCAAGCCACGTATGTTTGTGAGTTTGCTCTTCTATTATGGTATGTTGACCATCAAGGGAACGAAGGGTGACCGCTTGATACTTGGCATCCCTAACAATAACGTTCGCAAACAGTATTACGAGTACTTGATGGAATTGTATGAGGAGAAGGCGAGTGTCGATACGGAGCAGTTAGAAGCCTACTATTATGACATGGCATACGATGGCAAATGGCATGATGGACTTCAGTTCTTGGCAGATGCATACACCAAGATATCTTCTGTTCGTGACGGCATCGAGGCAGAACGCAACCTGCAAGGTTTCTTCATGGCTTATCTGAGCCTGAATGGCTACTATTATACTGCCCCAGAGTTGGAATTAAATCATGGCTATTGCGACTTCTTCCTCCTACCCGACTTGACTCATTATCCTACAAAACACTGTTACATCATTGAACTGAAGATATTGCCAAAGAGCGAGTTCAACGCCATGAGCAAGGATGGCAAGCATACGAAAGCCGAGTTACAATGGGCAGAAGCCGTGGAGCAAATCAAGCGATATGCCGAGGCACCTAGGGTAGAGGCTCTCCGACAAGGCACCACCTTGCATAAGATTATCATGCAATTTGAGGGCTGGGAGCTGAAGAGAATGGAGGAAGTGTGATTTCACAAAAGAAGCCTATCTTTGCATCTAAATGGCAAGACAGTGTACAGACATAGACGAAGTTTTACGCTCGATCAAATTCTAAATTCAATGCAATTCTTGCTGTTGTACAACTGTAAGGTAACTACCCATGCCCTGGGGGGCTGAGTAGTTACCTATGGGTGAAGGTGGAATATGGCAACCTGCTGAACCTGGAAAAACGAGAAGTTTTTTCTAATTGAGGGCATCAATATTATAATTCAATTACGCAAGTTTTGTCAACATGATAAAATGTCTGCGCATTATCTTACCACTACTTTCTTACCATTGATAATATACAGGCCCTTTCCTACTGTTTTGACCTCTTGTCCTTGCAAATTGTAGATGCGGCCTGAAACAAGGGATTTGCTTGATTCTGATACATTCTCTATGCCAGTTTCCACCGTCTTTTTTACTCCATAAAACTCAATCTCGGCCACATTGCAACTGCCTTTATCTGGGCCAATATATCTCATGTAACGATAGAACTTACCAGCAGGAGCCCTCAACAGAGTGAGCTGATTCTCTACAGGAGCAGAGGCAATCGTAGCAACAGTAATAGCAGATTTGAAATCTTCCGTGTTAGAAACCTGGATCTTTCCTCCTACCATTCGAGAGACATAGCCCACTCTAGGAGCATACTTCACATATAACAACATAGCAGCATTGCCCTCGCCCATATCGTATCCCAGCCAGTCACCAGACTCATTTTTGGCATCAAAGAAAGTGGAGAGATTGCCATCCAAAGCTGCCGTAATAGTACGAGAGGAATTATTTTTATAAGACCCCTCCGATCCGATTATAGTTCCATTAAGTTTCTCACTATCATAAGTGGTAACGGTCTTAACTGAAGAGCAGACACCTTCACCCCAGTCATTCTTTGCTGACACCTTATAATAATATGTACCATTCTCACTAATCTCATCCACCAAACTTGTGGCACGTGTTTTAGCGATACATTCATAAGACTTCCTATCAACAGAACGATAGACATAGAAGCTATCCGCATCAGTAGTAGATCTCCAAGAGAGATACACATGGTTTGCCCCTGGCCAAGAAGCCGCTAATGAAGTAGGAGCCGCAGGCTTTGAACCAGGTTCACATACCGTCCCTTCTACTTTCACATGATCAAACACAGCCTGGTACACCTTGCTAGTATTACCAGAGCAACTTGCCATTCCCACATAATAGGTAGAAGGCATGCTGACTATGCTTTCACCCACCTGATGCCAAGTTAAATTATCTCGGCTAATGTAAGTAGTAAAGAGTTTGCCCTGACGCTTGATACGCATCCACATTGGTGCCTTGCCATAATTGGTAGCTTCCTTCCAAACAGTATTTCCGTTTGAAGAAGAACGTGTACAAGTGCGAAGTATGCGGCATCCCTTTTCGCCTAACGTAATTCCCACTCTCTGCGCTCCAGCCCCTAAGGTAGAACGCATCTGAATACCGACCTTATAGAAAGCTTCTTCTGTACTAGACAGTCGCACAGTGAGAGTGGCATCACCCTTCATCTTCAGATATACAAACCCCTCAGAGTCTGCTGTTCCTCCAATGTCTTTACCAGCACCACCTACGGCAAATGTTGAATCTTGCGCAGCAGTAAAGAGCGAACCTCCCAGTGTATTGCCAATAGGAGCAAACGTCCATCTAGCAGGCAGGGCATCGCTACCTTCTTGCGCAGTAGCACTGACCACCTCGCTAAACTCGCTGTAACCAGCCTTATTGAGCAATCTCACCTTATAATAGTAAGTTTTCCCCACTTCCACCTGTTCGTCTATATACTCATTATTGGCATAATAATCCCAGGTCTTAAGTGTAGAGAAATTCTTGCCATCCTCAGAACGATATACAACAAATCCCCTGGCATCTTCACCCACAGGATGATTCCAGCTAATACAAATCTTCTTAAATCCATCCTCTGCCTTCAAGTTGACAGGCTTTGCTGGCACCTCAGTAAAATAAGGTGATGCTGCAGCATCTATCGTAAAGAAAAGAGTGCCATATCCCAACAATTCATTGCGTGTGTCAGGGCGAGCTAATTTAGCTGCCATTGTCAGATAAGGGAACAAGCTGTCATCCATTCCTTTCACTTCCTTGTAATGATGATATACCGCCTCGAAGCAGCAAGCATCAGGACGAAGACGGAAACCATTGTTGTGAGTTGAAATATAATAGAACTTGATTCCACTCATATTATCTAGTCCACTGCAATCAACTGGCTCGAAAGGGGCATCAGTATGACCTGTGTTGTATCGACACCAATACTCCATACCCTTGAGGAGACGGTTGTCTCCAGCACCAAAGAGATCATCGCCCTGATTCCAACATACAAGACATGCCTGAGCTATGTCACCCAAGGTCAGTCCACCATGTACATTGTCACGTCCCATCTCTCGCATCTGACCACTAGGGTCAATGCTTCCACCAAACATGGTGCCCCAATGGGACTCATCCAACATCAACTGATAACCTTCCTGATAAATCTTCTCATCATCGAGCAATACACCGGCAGCAATAACTGCCAAGGCTGCTGGAGTGTACCAAGAAGGATGAGAGTTTGTGTAAGTGCAGAACTGGCGGCATGCAGGATAAAGAACTGTACGCACCTTAGAAAGGAAAAGATCACGGTTCTTAGCCTCCCATCCCTGATAAAAACTACCATCCGTATTGCGGAGCATCTCAGCAGCAAGTATCAGGGCACGAGATGGATACTGATAGAGTTCAGCTGTGGCGGTCTCCAAAGTGGTAGCCCATGCCGACAAGATATTTGCTGCACACTTGGCATAAGCCTCATTGCCTGTTACATGCCACTCTATGGCATTAATCATGGCAGCATAAGCGTCTTGCGCCGCACGTTGACGCTGTCCATTACTTCCGCCTATCTCTGCACGAGCATAGGGGGTATAAGTAGGCTTGGCGAAATTATCGGCTTGCATCTCTTTCCAAAGCGAAGCCCAAGGCTCGTCACCGGCATTGACATGAGTCTTGATTCTTTCCAAGTCTGAAGCAGCCAGGATACTACCAGGATGCTTGAATGTGCGTTGGGCACTGACAGTAAAGACAAATGCAACCAACATCAAAAAAATAAAAGATAATTTTCTCATTGCTTTTAAGTTTAAATGTTGACTCCACTTTAAAAAGTGGGTTAAATTTGAATTATACATTACATCGCCATGCTCAGCATGGCCCTCACCTGCTTGCGAGAGGTGAAGAGCTGAGACTCCACGGTGCGCTTGGAGACATTCATCTCCTGAGCAATGTCGCCAGCTGTCATATCCTCAATGAGACTCATGCGATATACCTTGGCACAAGCTGGAGACAATCTTGCCATACTGTCATTCACCATGCGCAGGGTATCATGATACTCTGTCATGCGCTCTACATGAGAGTGCTGGAGTTCCATCTCATACTTGGCATTCTCCTCCATCTTATGACGGAAGATGCGACGGCGGAGAAGGTCCTTCACCTTGTTGGCTGTGATGGTATAGGCAAACGACTTGATGGTTGCCTCGTTGATGATACCTTCAAAGGTCATCAGCTTGAAGAAAGCATCCTGTACAAGATCTTCTGCCTCCTCGCGATTACCCAAGCGGGAAGTGGCGAAGTTGACGAGTTCATTCTGATGAACGGTATAAAAGGCGGCGATTATTTGCGCCTGGTTATGAGTTGACTGTTCCATAATCGTTTGATAGTTGTTTGATTTCTGCTGCAAAGGTAATACAAACCTTTAAAAGCAGATGTACCAAACGTACCAACGATATATGTGAAACGTACCAAATTTACGCTATAGCTGATTATCAAATACTTACAACGCCTCTTCTCTTAAGAATACTGCGATGGCAATACGCCAAACATCTCCTTGAAATGCTTGGCGAAGTTCTGCGGAGAAGCAAAACCTGTGCGATAACAAGCCTCCGAGACATTGCATTTCTCCTCTTTCAGGAGCTTTGCTGCCGTCTTCAATCTCACCATTCGGATGAAATCAGCAGGTGTCTGTCCCGTCAGGGATTTCATCTTTCTATAGAGACTCATTCTCGACATCACCACATCGGCAGCCAAGAAATCGATGGTGTATTCCGAGTTATCGATGTTCTTCTCGATGCAGGCGATAATCTCCTTCAGGAACTTCTCGTCAGGCGAAGAATCGGTCACTGTCTTCGGGTCAAGCGAGATGCTGTGAGAGAAGTCTCGCTGGCGCTTCTCCTGCTTTTCCAGCAGATTGCTGATGCGCGCCAGGAGCACCTCCATGTCGAAAGGCTTGGCGATATAGGCATCGGCTCCCGCCTTATAGCCAGCAGCCCTGCCCTCGTCTGTGCTCCATGCCGTGAGCAGGATGATAGGGATATGCGAGGTCTCGATGTTCTCCTTGATGCGGCGACACATATCCGTACCGCTCATCCTTGGCATCATCACATCACTTACTATGATGTCAGGGTTCTCTGCCTCAGCCATCATGGCCCCTTCTATTCCGTCCTTTGCCGTCATCACCTTGTTATATATACGGCTCAACTCTTGAGAGAGGAAATGGCAGAAGTCTTCATTATCCTCAACAACCAACACGGTCTTCTCTATCTTCCTGGATGTTTGCACACCTACGGCACCATCCACAACATCAGCCATCACCGGTGCTGCCATGCGGTTCTCCTCAGAGGCCTCCTGCCGCACTACCCGCTTCAGGTCGGCAGGGATATCCACGATAAACCGTGAGCCCTTGCCCTCTTCACTCTCCAGCGAAACCTTACCTTCGTGCAGCTTGATGTATTCATACACCATATTCAATCCGATGCCCGAACCCACCTGGCGCAAACTAGGCTCCTGCTCCGTGCGATAGAAACGTTCGAAGACATGCGCCTGGTCTTCCTTCGAAATGCCACAGCCCGTATCCTCTACTACGATATGAGCATATTTCCTGCTATCCTGGATACACTTCTCCAGACAGACACTTACCTTTCCACCTGCCTTCGTAAACTTCAAGGCATTAGAGAGTAGATTGGTCAATATCTTGCCCAACTTATCCTTGTCGAAATACATAAACAAGCCCTCGGTCTTGTCGCAGAAATCCAGACGGATGTTCTTCTGCTCGGCAAGCGGCATAAACTTCATCGTGGTATATTGCACAAACTCGTTCAGGCTTCCACTCTGCAGGTTCAGGCGTTCGCCGTTCATCTCCATCTTCCGGAAATCGAGAAGCTGGTTCACCAGTTGCAGCAAGTCGCCTGCATTCCTGCTCACATCGTTAAGCTGGGCACGAGTCTCGCCATCTTCGGTACGCTTCAGGATACTTCCTATAGGCGTGATGATAAGCGTAAGCAAGGTGCGGAATTCATGACTGATGTTGGTGAAGAAGCGGTATTTCATTTCCTCCAGCTCCTTATATTTCTCATCTTCCATACGCCTGCGGTTCTGCTCCATCTTCCAGCGGAATCCCCAAACCAGAATGGCTACAAAAAGTAAGAAATAGATAAGCTTTGCCCACCAGGTGGCCCACAAAGGTGGCTGTACCTCTATCAGCAGCGTAGCAGGCTGCTTGCTCCACACCTTGTCGAAACCGGCAGAATAAACCTCCAGTTCATAACTGCCCGGAGCCAGGTCGGTAAAGCTTGCCCTGCCCACTCCATCCTGCGGATTGATTTCCACCCATCTATCGCTCAATCCCTTGAGCCTATATTTATAATAGGTGTGAGTAGGCATGTCGAAATTCAGACCCGAGAAGAGGATGGTGATGAAGTTCTCTTGATGCTTCAATATCAGCTGACCGGTGGCGGATAAAGTAGAAGTCAGAATGGTTCTGCCATCTATCTCCTTGCCCGGTGATACCTCCTGATTGTTCACCCAGAGAGAAGTAAAGATAGGATGACCCGTGTATTTCATCTCCCTCACATCGGCAGGATTCACGATGTAGTATCCATCCTGCGTACCGAAGAACAGGTTACCCCCTGCCAGATGCCCCATAGTCATCCAGCCGAAATTACTCTTTCCCAATTTGTTCTGACTATCGAATACCATCAGCTTCAGTTCGCCATCCTGCAGGCGCTGGAACCGGCAAAGACCATTTGGCGTTGTAACCCATACATTGCCATATCGGTCTTCTATCATTCCATTAATCATCTCGTTAGGCATTCCCTCCGCCTTTCCGAAAAAGCGAGAGGACTTATCCTTGGGATTGATGACGAAAAGCCCGTTGAGCGTACCTACCCATACCCAGCCCTGACAGTCGATGAGCAAAGCCTTGCAAGGTCCGTTGAGCTTCATCTGCGTAGCCTCATCATCTACCAAATCCTTTGGGAAAAGGGCACGCCGGGTAGTTGGCGAATACACGAACAAGCCTTGAGTGGCTGCCACCCAGATGCGATGCCGGCTATCCTCCTTAAAGTCGTTGACCACCTTATATTTCTCCAGCGCCTTGTTTTTCAAAGGCACGATTCGCCTGTTCTGTTCATCAAAGCATCCGATGCCTCCATGATAATTCACCCAGATGCGATGCTGGCTGTCTTCCAGAAATCCACGCACGATGTCGTAGTTAATGTCTCTGGCAGGAATGCCACCCTGCATGAAGTGATGAATGGTCCCGTTCTCCCGCAGGAACAATCCCTGGCGGAAACTTCCTGCCCAGATTCTTCCCTTGCTATCCATCATGCTTCTGATAATATCGGAACCACCCATAGAGATAGGAGAAGCCTGATGATTCAGGGCATCCAAGGCAAACAAGCCTTTATCAGAAGATAGCAACGGCAAGCCATTCGGCAAATCGTTGATGCGATAGCCGTTCATTTTCAGACCCATAGCTACAAAAGGGGAATAGGCAAACTGCTGCATGTTGGGATGATAGAGACAGAGTCCCTTGCTCCATAATCCGAGCAGCAGATTACCTCTACTACAGGCGATTCCCTGGATATCATCTATCAAGGTCTCGCCATCCAAGGTATGAATTTCAGAAAGAAGAGAGGTTTTGCCATTGGAAGCGATGGTCAGAAGACCCGCCTGTCGGATGCTGGCATACGCCGTTCCATCTTCTGCGATGCTGAGCGCAACCAACGCTGCCGCCTCATTCTCATACCGATGCTGCCAATGATGGGTAACTGATACAGAAGATTGATGATTGGCTGATAAAGAAGGTTGATGATTGGCTGATAAAGAAGGCTGATAGGAAGCCACGCCGTGGTTCCACATCAGCCAAAACTGATGCTTGTTCTGTGCAAACTGCATGAAATCGCGAGCAGGCACCTCTCCCTGCCAAACCTGCTCGGCAGAAATCGTCTTGGTCATGGAGGCATTCATCCCCTTCACCCAACCATCAGAATAAAGGAACCAGTGGTTTCCCTTAAAGTTGCAGACATCACGCAATCCTTTGGTTCTTATCTTTATCTGCCGGCATGGAGTTTCAGCTTCTCCCAATTCAGACGCTTTCACCATCAGCATCTTTCCCGATGCAGTGACAAACCAAAGATTCTTAGCCGAATCGATGAAGAAATCACGAACTCTCTCCCTGATGCCCATCGAAGCCAGCAGCCCCTTGACATCCCGCACGTAGGCATCCTTCGTCAAATCGAACACGAGAAACTTTCCCAGTTCCTTGATCCATACCCGCTGCCTGGCATCCACATACGCCGTGGATAGCGCCGATACATAATCGGCAGCATAAGCCTCATCGCCCATCGGAGAAACCGAATGGAAGGTGCAGCCATCGAAAAAAGAAAGACTGGAAGATGTTCGCACGCCCAATCTGCCATCAGAAGTCCAAAAGAGGGCCTTCACCTCATCATCCGGCAATCCTTGGCTCGTATTGATGAGGCGAAAAGAAGACTGGGCGCTAGCCAGGAGATGGCTAACGAAAAGTACTATGAATATAATATATAGACGCAATGCTTTCATCCTGTTATTCGTTTTGTTTGTTATTCCATCATTTATCATTCGTATCGTTTGTATCGTTTGTCATTAAACGGTATAGGTTGTTCTGCCTTATGATGGTAAAAGCGATGCAAAGATACAAGTTTTTAACAACTAAGCCAAGAAAAAGAAAAGAAAAATCAGTTTTTTCCGTTTTCTCATAAGTATATCTTCCAAGTTATGCGTAACAGATGTATAAAATAAATGATTCATTATAAAATATAGCTTTTATGAAAAGAATATCTCTTATAAAGAGTATGTCTCTATTGAATAGAACATTCATGATACTCGCCTTGGGACTTGCATCCCTCACTTCTGTTGCCAAGGATAGACTGGTGGTAAGCAAGGCTCCGGCAGGCATAGAACTGAAAAATGACTTTAAAGTACAAGCCCGCACCAGTGGCGGCGAATGGCAGGACATCGATACCTACGCCTTCAAGGTGGATAGAGTGGCTGATGCCAAGCACAATGTAGAGGTCACATCCGTAGCTAAGTTTGAATTCGAAGGTAAAGTTGAAATACAGGTAAAGAGCATTGCTCAGGATATCAAGAGTTTCAAGGTTCGTCCTAACTCCTATGGAATTGAGGCTAAGCAAGAGGGCAATACATTGACATTCTCTCTCGACCGCCCTCGCTACCTCTCCGTAGAAATCAACGGCAACATCTACCAGAATCTCCAAATCTTCGCAGACAACATTTTAGAAAAACCTAAGGTAAAAAAGAAAAAAGATCTGATGTATTTCGGCCCAGGCGTTCACGATTTCAAGGGCGATTCTATTCACATTGCATCAGGCAAGACAGTTTTCATAGATAACGGAGCCGTCATCAAGGGTTGGCTATCCACCTACGGCTCAAGAGATGTCAAGATTCTCGGTCATGGCATCGTGATGCCAGGACACCACGAGGGTATTATGGTGAGATACAGCAAGAACGTCTATATCGACGGTCCTCTCACCACCCAGTTGCCTATCGGCGGCAGCGATTCCGTAACCGTAAAGAATGCCAAGGTGATGAGTTGGTATGGCTGGGGCGATGGTTTCAACATCTTTGCCAGCAACAACATCTACCAGGAACATCTCTTTGCACGTACCAGCGACGACTGCTCCACCATCTACTGCACCCGCAAGAACTATCATGGCGGTTGCAAGAACATCACCATCAAGGATTTCGTCATGTGGGCAGACGTGGCGCATCCTATCATGATAGGCTTGCACAGCGAGACTCCAGAGAACGAAGACATCATCAACGTGCTCTACGATAACATCGACATCCTGGAGCATGCCGAGAACCAGATAGACTATCAGGGCTGCATCGGCATCAACAATGGCGACAACATCCTGGTAAAGGGTGTCACCTTCCAGAACTTCCGCATCGACAATATCCGCAAGGGTATGCTCTTCAACATGCGCGTATGCTTCAACAAAAAGTACTGTTCTGCTCCAGGCAGAGGCATCGAGGATATTACCCTGCGCAACATCGCCTATACCGGAGAAGCTCCCAACATGGGCATCATCGCCGGTTACGACGAGAGCCGCAAGGTGAAGAACATCCGTTTCGAGAACTTCACCATCAACGGCAAGGTGATTTCGGATGACATGCCAGGAAAGCCAAAATGGTACAAGACTGCAGATATGGCGAATATCTACGTAAACGACCACGTGGATAACATTACATTCAGCAAATAATTCTACTTACAATCTACGTTGATATATATAAAGAAAACGGCTGCCCCCTCAGTGATGAAGGAGCAGCCTTTATTGTGTTATGCCTTTGCTTTCTTTAATCTGATAATCATCTGTATAAAGCTTGGAATCATGATGCAGAGAGAGAAGCCTACGGCGTAATATACAGTCTTCTCATCGCCATGGAAAAGGTCGATGAGCTTGCCGTCGCTCTGCGGCATGATATTGGTAAGTACATACGCCATCGTATTATTTATCCAGTGGAGCAGGATGCCCGGAACAAGACTGCCGGTGCGATAATACATCCATCCCAGAAGCAAGCCCATCAGAAGGGCATTGATAAACTGTGCCGCGTTAAAATGAGCCAAACCAAACAACGCTGCAGAGATGATGATGGCTACCCAATGGTTCTTCTTGCTCATGATGCCCAGCAGGGTGCGAAGGATGGCTCCACGGAATACTACCTCTTCGGCAAGAGGCGCCAGAATGCCGACTGCCACATAGCCCCAAGGCTCCTTCATCATCGAGGTGATTATCTGCTGAGTATTCTCATCCATCTCAATGCACAGCTGCTCATAGAGGAACGACAGGGGGATGATGGTTCCCAGGGAGAACAATACCACCCAGAGAAGCGTGCCCCAAGGCTTGGAAAGCAGATAACCGCGGGTAAGCGGCGTCCACTTCGTCTTCAGGAAGATGATGAGGGTGATGACACTGCTGAACACCGAAACAAGCGCCGTAAGAATGGCGTTACCGCCCGTATTTGCAGCCAGAAGCGTTGCCTGATAACCTTCACCCTTGATGCCTGCCCAGATTCCTGCACCGGCATACATCATGATGATTTGTACTACTATAAATATAATAAGGTAGAGGACTACATCCGTCAAACCTCTCTTTAAATTAATCTTTGCCATTGCTTTTATAGTTTATAATTAACTGTTTTATAGTTAATAGCATTCCTGCTATCATTCCGCTTCCTTTTCGAAGAGATCCAGCACGGTCTGCTCATCCACCTTCAGTTGCGCCGCCAACTCCTCGGGACCGTCAAACTTCCGTTCGCCCCTTATCCGCTTCATGAAGCCTACGAGCAGGAGCTGGTCGTAGATGTCGCCATCGAAATTGAAGATATGCGTCTCCAGCGTTATCTGCTTGCCATTGAAGGTTGGACGGTTGCCCACGTTCATCATTCCCCGTTTCCATACCACCGAGTTCTCCAGTCTCACCTTTACAGCATAGACGCCAGGGGCAGGAATCATCTGTCCGAAGTGCGAGATGTCAAGATTGGCTGTAGGGAAACCGAGCTTTCTGCCTTCATGGAATCCGTTCACCACCTTTCCGATGATGGTATAAGGAAAACCGAGGCACTGGGCTGCCATCTCCACTTCTCCCTCTTTCAGCAAAGAGCGGATCACGGAAGAAGAGATGTTGATGCCATCTATCTGGAAGGCTTCGTTCCTGATTACCTCGATGCCCATCTCCTTGCCATAGCGCACGTAATCTTCGAAAGTCTCCTCGCGGTTGTGACCGAAGCGATGATCGTAGCCGATGAAGAGTTTCCTTACGTTGAGATGGTCGTGGAGCACCTGCTGCATAAACTCTCTTGCCGACATCGCAGCCATCGCCTTGTCGAAATGCAGCACCACGGCATTATCCACTTCCGTCTTCGAAAGCAGCAGTAGCTTGGAATCGAGCGTACTCAGCATCTCTGGCTGATAATCCGCCTGCAAAACCTTGCGGGGATGCGCATCGAAGGTGATGACGGTGGATTGCAAGCCATCCTTTCGTGCTGTCTCTACGAGATGATGAATCAGGAACTGATGTCCACGATGCACCCCGTCGAAGAAACCAATGGTTGCCACACATGGCGGCAACTGCACGGTATCGTTATAATGTATTGTATTCATTCTATCTTCTCTTTGCTATCATTCTCTTAAAAGCTCTCCACAGCTCGCCCACCCAGAGCACAACAGAGGTGGAACCGATGATGAGCAGCCACTCGTGGAGCGACAATGGTGTGGTGCGGAACATTTCGCCACCAAAGGTGACGATAATCCACTGACCCACCAAGACCAGTACAAGCACCAGAATCATTCCCCTATCCTTCAGGAAATGGCGGAAGGCGGTGTGATGACTCATCAGCGCCTTGGCATTGAAGAGGTTCCAGAACTGGATCATCACGAAGGTGGTGAAGAACATGGTCAGTTCATGCACATCTACTCCACCCTTGCCTCTGCGCTCACAGTAAACCAGCAGGGCAAACATCACGAGGAAGAAGACGATGCCGCAGAACAGAATACCGAAACCGATGCTCTTGTTGATGATGAAATCGGATGCCTTGCGTGGTTTCTCCTTCATCACCTCGTGAGATGGAGGCAATGAGGCAAGCGCCAGGGCTGCGAAGGTATCCATGATAAGGTTCACCCAGAGAATCTGAGTAACCGTCAAAGGCATCTCGGTTCCGATGACTGAGCCACCAAGCACCAGCAGGAGGGCTGCCACGTTTACTACCAACTGGAAGAAGAGGAAGCGCTGCAGGTTGCGATAGAGCGAACGTCCCCACATCACGGCGTTGGCGATAGACTTGAAGGAATCGTCGAGCAGGGTCATATCCGAAGCCTCCTTAGCCACGGAAGTTCCCGAACCCAGCGACAAGCCCACGTGGGCATAGTGAAGCGCCGGAGCATCGTTGGTACCATCACCTGTTACGGCAACCACCTCGCCACGCTTCTGGAGCATGGCCACCAGTCGCTGCTTATCGGTAGGACGGGCACGGCTCATCACACGGATATCCTTTGCCCGTTCGTAAGCCTCTTCATCAGAAAGAGCCTCCCACTGTTCGCCCGTAATCATCTGCTGGTCGAGCGAGGTCAGAGAGCCATCTGCTCCGATATTCTCAGGTTCATCTTCGAAGACACCTATCTGCTTGCCTATCTCCAAGGCGGTGGCAGCCGTATCACCCGTAACCACCTTTACTTCGATACCCGCATGACGGCACTCCTGCACGGCGGCAGGAACATCCGGACGGATAGGGTCGGCAATGGCAGCAATGGCTTGCAGCTGAAGGTCGTTGGCATCGAGAAGTGCTACCACTTCGGCAGTAGAGGTTCTGGAAGTTCTCATGATAGAAGCTTCTACCTTCTTATAGGCGAACGCCAGGGTTCTCATCGCCTTATGCTGCCACTCGTCGAGTTCTTCGGCAGTCTGTTTCTTCATTCTATCCTCGATGATGCATTTCTTCATCACGATTTCAGGCGCACCCTTTACGAAGAGATAGGTTTCGCCATCAACTTCTGCCAAGGTTGCCATCATCTTCCTCTCGGTAGAGAAAGGCAACTGCTTGAGCACGTTCACCTGCTTGCGGAGTTCTTCATAATCCTTGCCCTGGGCATCGAGCCAGAGCAGGAGAGCCGACTCGGTAGGATTTCCGATAGGTTTGCCGTCATTCAACTCGGCTGTAGAGTTGAGGGCGATGGCAGTATCGAGCAGCGCCTCATCACCCTGCTTGAGTTCCAGGGCGCTCACCTGCATCTTGTTCTGGGTAAGCGTACCGGTTTTATCGGTACAAATCACGGTAACGGCACCCATGGTTTCGCAGGCATGGAGCTTGCGCACCAGATTGTTCGACTTCAGCATTCTTCGCATGTTGAGCGCCAGAGAAAGGGTAATTGCCATCGGCAATCCCTCCGGCACCGCCATCACAATCAGGGTAACAGCCATCATGAAATAGTTCAGCACGATTTCTGCCATATAGAAATAATCCTTGCCGCCCCATGCCGGATTGGTGAGGATATCGTGAATCAGGAAAATGAAGAAGGCTGCCACAGATACCACGGAGCCCACCTTGGAAATCATCTTCGCCAACTTATCGAGCTGCATGTGAAGCGGTGTCTCCACCGAAGTCTGTTCGGTAGATTTCTTCGCCACCTTACCAATCTCGGTAGCATCGCCCACGGAAGTAACCACGAACTCGCCCCTACCATTCATCACCATGGTAGAACGGAGGATGATGTTGCGAGGATAGGCTCCATCGCCACCGCCTTCCAGAGATTTCTCAGTAACGGGTTCGCCCGTCAGGGTAGATTCATTCATCTGCAGGTCGTTGCAGACGATGAGTTCGCCATCGGCAGGCACCTCGTCGCCCACTTCCACGAGTACCACATCTCCCACCACCACATCGTGGCGAGGAATCTCCATCACCTTACCATTGCGGCGCACCTTTACCGGCTGCTCTTCGCTGAGTGCCGTGAGCAGATTAAACTTCTTAGCCGCATCACGCTCAAAATAGAAGCCCACGGTAGTAGCCAGGAAAACAGCCACGAAGATACCGATGGTCTCCATGAAATTCTTTTCGATGAAAGCGAGGATAAGGGAAACGAAAGCCGCAACGAGGAGTATCTGGATAATCGGATCGCGAAACTTATCCAAATACAGTTTCCATAATGAGGTACGTTGAGGAGGGGTGAGCACGTTTTTGCCATGCTGTTGCCTACTCTGTTTTACTTGTTCGTCGGTAAGACCGATTCTTTTGTTTTTGTCTATGTCCATTTCTGAATAGAAATACTTTTCTTTTTGTACATTTAATAAGTACATACGCACGTGTGCGCACATAAATTTGGTGCAAAGATACAGTATTTTTCTGATTCTAAGAAAATTTTTAAGATTTTATTTGGTTATTTGCCTAAAATCTAGTATCTTTGCACTCGAATTTGATAGAAATTCAATGGACTTGTAGCTCAGTTGGTTAGAGCAACAGACTCATAATCTGGAGGTCCTAGGTTCAAGCCCTAGCTGGTCCACGTTGGAAATCAAGCAGTTAAGCAGAAATCGCTTAACTGCTTTTTTCGTTTTAGGAAACATGCCTGAAACTACGAATTCAAGCATGCAGAAAGAATGCATCTTCAAAGAGCAACATCGTAATTCCTCTTTCAAAATTTGGTGGTTTCAATTATTTGCCGTATCTTTGTGCCATATTAAAAAAGGAGAAAGGATTATGGCAAACAATGAATACAGAAAGCTGCCTACAGGCATACAATCTTTCAACAAGATAAGAGAAGAAAACTATCTCTATGTTGATAAGACTGACATCATTTGGAAATTGGCGAACAAAGGCAAACAGTATAATTACTTGAGCCGCCCTCGCCGATTCGGAAAGTCTGTGCTCGTTGATACGCTACAATGTTACTTCGAAGGAAGAAAAGAACTCTTCGAAGGACTCAAAATTATGGACTTGGAGAAGGATTGGAAAGCATATCCTGTGATTCGACTCGACATGAGCCGTGGAGGAGCCAATGCAGAAACCTTGCGTTCGTACCTGAATCTGCGATTCGGATACTACGAGGAGAAGTATTCCATCACTCCCGATTCTACAGCCAAACTTGCCGACCGCTTTGATGCCATCATTACGACGGCATACAAACAGACGGGCTTGAAGGTTGCCATCCTTATCGACGAATATGACTCTCCACTCCAGCACTCTTGGAAAACCCCGGAACACGAAGCATGCACCGAGGTATATCGTGAAGTCTTTGCCATTTTAAAGGCCGATGATGAATACGAGCGTCTGGTCTTTATCACGGGCATCACCAAGTTTACGCAGATTTCCCTTTTCTCTGTGCTCAACAATTTAACCAACATCAGTTTCCTCCCAGAATATGCAGCCATCTGCGGCATCACTGAAGAGGAAATAAAAGAGAACTTCAAGCCTGAACTTGAAAAAATGGCAGAGGCGAACGGATGGACTTTGCAGGAAACCCACGACAAGCTGAAGGACTACTACGACGGTTACCATTTCAGTCGCCGAAACATGGTTGACATCTACAATCCTTTCAGCCTTATCAATGCGCTTGACACCCAGGATCTCAACAGTTATTGGGCATCATCAGGAGCCACATCCATGCTGCCGAAGTTCATCAAGGATGCAGAGTTGCGCCTACCTGACTTTGAGGATTGCATGATTCTCCGCAACACATTGGAGACTTCCGATGTTACTGGTGGAGGTCCAGAACTCTTCTTATATCAATCAGGTTATCTCACCATTAAATCGTGCGTAGGAAATGTCTATCACTTAGGCTTCCCAAATGAAGAGGTAAAACAGGCGCTATACGAATGCGTACTGCCGGCATTGACCATGCGACAAGAGGCTGATACGCAATCTCTGCAAGCGCAGTTGTACCAATATCTGGAATGCAAAGAGCTAGATAAAGCGATGAAAGCACTCAAAGCATTGGTTGCCGATGTGCCTTACAGCAACAAAAAGTTGGCATCCATGGATATGGAAGAGCGTTACCGACTGATTATCAGTACCATCTTGAATGCCATCGGTTTGAAGGTGGAAGTAGAGCACATGCTTTCTACTGGCAGAATCGACCTCGTTGTCAAAACAACTCATCACATCTATATAATAGAACTGAAGTTAAGAAACAATGGAGGCAAGGAAGCTGCCATCAAGCAAATTCAAGACCGACAATACCTAGAGCCTTTCAAGGCCGACAAGCGAGAGGTAGTAGGCTTAGGCATAGAACTAAACGAAGAAGGCAAAGGCGTTTTGGATTGGGAAATGGTAAATGAAGTATAAAGCAATAGGGGCATGTCGTTACTTGATACGGCATGCCCCTATTGCTTTCTCAACTAAATTATAGCCAAGAAAAAACAACTTGAAATGTTAAATCTCAACAAATATTAGAAGAAAGACTGACAAATCCTTGGTCAATCAAACAATTATTGCTAAATTTGCACCAATTCTACAAGGAGTAGAAGTACATATTTAGAATGAGCGTTTGAAGTTATCTCGACATAGAATCTGGACAATTCGATGCAAAATGAGATGGCAGTTCAAGGTGCTCATGCTTTCATGTCGCATATATATACCCATATATATAACACATGGAGCATGGGCTATTGTCTGTTACTATTTTGCAAGCAGTCCAGAGCTTTATGTCAGTAATACTCAATAGTCCCCATGCTCCTTTCTTTATGTGTTGAAAACAACTATCAATAAAAGCCTATCTGGTGGGGATATAAAGGCAACGTAACAATATGACACTTGAAGAATTTACAGGGAAAAAACAAGTTCCACAAATTCCTCAAACAGCTAAAGAGGTTGAAGCATATATCCAAAAACTTTTAGCTACAGACATGACTGTTGACATATTTTTAGATAAAATTGCAACATTACTTGCTCTTATTGGGGAAGAACAGTTAGATTCAACTAAGATTATCGGCCAAGTTGGTTACAAAGGCAGTCCCCTGATTCCAGAATGGGAACATAAACCAAACCAAACACCATTCTATGTAAAAGACCCATTAACAGAGAAAAGTGTTCCAGACCCTCGTGTAATCTACATCGGACGCTTTATCTATAAGATGGGGAAAATTATGGAAAATAACGGACATGGTTTCATGTACGAACTTTATGTTAGAACTGCACAAAGAATACATTGTTTTATAAGTCCTCTAAATGATGCTTGGACAGGAATAGGAACATGGAACTTCGAATAACAAATAACGATATTTTTTTATAGGGCTGATTCTATTTAGCCCTATAAATTATAAACAAAAATAAATAAAATGCAAAATATTATCGATAAAAATACAGCAGAACAACTAAGCTTTTTAACTCATACTGCCTATATAGCACCTATCGGAAACTTCTTAGCAGCAGAGTTTAGCATAAACGAAGATATTTACTTTGAGATGGAAGTATCTTCAAGGCAAAATGCTTATGAAAACAACTTATTAGGATTAAACCAAGAAGGTCTAGCAGAGCATCTTGCTATTCTTGGGGTTATTCCAAACCCCGATTTTGTTTTCTTTCCAAAGCCTATAGAAAATATCAGATATTTAATGTACCGATACATAAAAAGCATTTTTCAAATTCCCAACAATAGTTTACATTGTTTTTCTAACGATTCTGAGTTTAAAGCATTTTGCAACAATAACAATATAGATTATATCCCACAACAATGGTTTAAGCGCATTTATATCGAAGGTTCTTATACCGTTGCACGCTCTTATATTTTAAAGTGCAGTCTAGTTTTTCAAAACTTATATTTTCCAAAGGATTTACAAGAAAATAATTTTTCTGTAACACTTCATGATGCTAAAAAGCTTCAACAAACTGTAAATTTCAAATCTGATTTCTCAGAAATTTTCGAAATATTAAAGAGAAACAATATTACAAAGTTCTATCATTTCACAGATAAGAACAATATTGAATCTATAAAAAGATATGGACTACTTTCGGCAGATGAATTACACAAAAAAGGAATAAGACCTAAATACGCTAGTAGTGAAAGGTCTCGATATTATGACAAAGAAATGGGAATTAGCGATTATGTCAGATTGAGCCTCGTAAAAGGGCACCCGATGATGTACTCTTCTATGACAGCCACAGGTTTAACTCCTATCATATTAGAAATAAATCCTATAATAGCTTTAATGCCAAATGTTTATTTTGCAAATACAAACACGTTGGCAAAAGATGCTCAAATTGGTTCTACAGCAACAGACCTAACGAAACTTGATTTTACCATAATACATTCAAACAAGGCATATTATGAATTAAATAGCATAAAAGACAAAAAAGCATATCAAGCCGAAATTCTTATCAAACAAAGAGTTGGGCAAGAAATGATACTCAACCTAAAAGATTTTTAAAATATCGTACCTATTTGGCCAACTTCTACCATCATATGGAGGTTGGCTTTATTTTTTAGCTAATTATCCATAAAAACAAAAATTTGGTTACCAAAATGGTTGCCAAATCAAATAAAAGCATTATCTTTGCAGCCATACACCAACATATATCAATATGACAGAATACAAGAGACAAGACATCACAACGGAACTTCGTGGAGCACTTCAAGAAGTGAAAGACCATATCGAGGGTAAGAAGCGACTTCAATCCTTAGATAGTCTTCTTGAAGAATTATAAGAGAGATGGGGTTCTCTCTATAAAATGAATCCCAATATTATTTGCAAAGTACATAACTATTGTACCCAAGCAAAAAGGATGATTGTTGACTCATTGTTGACTAATTTCATTCTATCAGTGTTCATTAACTGGTTGGCAAATAGCATAAAAAGACTTGTAGCTCAGTTGGTTGCACCTTGCTAAGCCCGCAGGAGTTAGTAAGGCTTGGCAACAGACTCATAATCTGGAGGTCCTAGGTTCAAGCCCTAGCTGGTCCACGCTGAAAATCAAGCAGTTAAGCAGAAATCGCTTAACTGCTTTTTTCGTTTTTGGGAAACATGCAATGGTTATGGATGAAAGCATTGCAATAAATGGGCAAGAACTATTGCTGGCTCTTGCCATTCCATCGGAGTGTAATATCGAATTTATTATAGGAGGATTTTCAACCATATAGGTCGAAATTGTTTTTAAGACTAGAAGAAAGTTCCGTTCAACGTCGTTGAACCTACATTCAACGTCGCCGAACCTACATTCAACGTCGCTGAACGGACATTCAACGTCGCTGAACGAAACTTTCTACTAACTCTAGAAACATTTTCCCTTAAAGGTAGAAAGTAATTCCTTTAAGGGAAGAATTATTTCGAACTGTCGAGGTTTGTCTGGGTATGCTCGCAAAACATATCCTTGCACAAATGGCAGGGAGCAGCGTTTCTACCAATACATACCTTCTGCTAGAAATGTTTAACCTACGCTGTATATCAAACATAGAATACACATTTTCATGAATTGCATTTACTAATATTTGAACTTGTTCACTAGCTTGTTCACCAGCTGTTTTGTAAAAATAGAGTAAAAACATTTGCTTTTTTCATTGCAGGTTTGCTTGAATTTGGTCTATTTGTTTTTGCGTATTCCGCAAAAGTTTCTTTGCCCATCTTACTCCTTCACCATGTTCGGAGAATGCGATATAATCTAGCCCTAACGCAACAAATTCTTTAAACTGCAAAAGAGCATCTTCAGATAAACCGTTAAACATCAACGCAACAGCATAGTCATACTTAACAAGAGGGTCATTGGGTTCTTGCTCAAAAGCTGCTTTTGCATAAGTTAAGCAACCTGCCTTGTCCCCAATAACCTTATAGGTCTCGGAAAGAATCGTCTTCAAATAATACTCTTTGGAATAACGCTTGCAAATGACACGAAGATAGCGCACCAGTTTCTCCTTATTGTTACTCTCTTCCAAAGCGTCTATTCTTTTCAAGATTCGATTCCGCTGAGATTCAGAAGCATATCCTATATCTGAGGCTTTTGCAACAGTCCTTGGATGACTATACTTCAATACTTTACAGAAAAGAATAGCTTCCTTTTTGGAGAAATCACTTTCAATACCTTTTCCTCGGTGTGACAAATGCTCTTCCATTAGAGCCAAGGCCTCCTTATCTTTAAAAAGGTGATAGAGACAATCTGCCTTATAATATCTGGAATCATTGATGACAGACTTTGCCCATCTGACACCATAGCCATTTTCCGCAACCTCCTCAATAGTCATATTTAAAACAACATCCCACTCTTCTATGGATTGCTCATATTTTTCTAATGACCAAAAGATTCTGCCACGAGTATAATTCAAGAGAGGCATAACAGGGCATACCTCTTTTGCTTTATCGGCATAAGACAAAGCTTCCTTATCTTTGCATCTGTTCCATAGGACATTTGCAAGTTGAGTCAACAAATAGCAGTTATTTGGTGACAAAGCAAGTTTCTTTCTCAACAGCTTTTCTGCTGCTGAGAAGGAATTACTCTTTATAAGTTCTATCAATTTATCCATCTTACTTAGAAATATTTGATTCTGTCCCAAAAGGAAGTTGTACCTCTTCGTTCCAAAGTTTCTCAAACGCTTCCTTTGATATTGCATGAATATTGAGATTTCGATAATCATCCATAGTCATGTCATTATCACACCAATACCCCCAGTTTTCTTCAAAGGGAGCTTTGAATACCACCAAGCCATTTTCTGCCACACCAACTTCCCTATTCGTATATTCTTCTACGTCATCATACTCTAAGTTCCATTCTTTAACGTAGTCAAGATTTTCCTCTAATGTAGGGTTAGCCATTGGCACGAAATGAGACAATAATCTATCTATTATCTTTTCCCAAAAGGTGGCTTTTTGAGCTATGGAATATTGATATTCTAATTTGAAATACAGCATTTAAACTAATAGTAAAAAATTTAATAACACTCCCTATTGTTTCATTTCCTATAAAACTTTATAGTCTTTATTCTTGTCTTGCCAGAATAAACTTCCACCAGATACACACCAGCAGGTAAACTCTGTAAACTGCTAAAGCTATTTGTCGAAAGTTTACGATTACCATACAAATCCCTAACAATAAAATGCTTGTCATCTAACTGCAAGTTATTTATTCCAGCAACATTGCCATATGGAGGTAGCTCTAAAGTATATACATCCTTACCATATTTGTTCTCTGCCGAAATATGTATCCAAGCATAATAAGGAGCTGTGATATATTCTGATTTAACATGAGCATAAAACGGCTCTTTGATTATCTGACTTGACATACCACCGCCATATTCCTCTTCTACACTGATAAACAATTCATCACTACCAACATATTCAACATCATAATACACATCATAAGAATCGTACTTTGGCATATTACTAACGATTTTCACCACCTTTACACTTTTGATTCTAGGCTTTAATTCCAGAGTCAAATTATAAACACAAGATATTTTCTGTCCTCTCACCTCTCCCTCTAAAACTATCTTGGCATCAATATCACCATTGATATTGATATGATACTTACTGACATCATCTATTTGTGGGATAGAGAAATCTTTCGTGTCACTTTTTTGAAAGACAACATTCTCTTTCCCATCACTTGATGGCAAGATATACTTCCAACATATATGATCCAGATACGCAGCATCAGCACCACTGATATAAAAATCATGTCCTGTGTAGAAAGATACCAAGCCCGTACTATCCATATCTCTCCCTATAATTTCTACATCTTCTTTTCCCTCAACAGCAACTGATGATACCAACAAAAGCACCAACAAAAATACTTTTTTTATAGTTCTCCCCTTCATGACTTTATTATTTAAATAATTTCCACAACACTATAAACTCTATATTTTCACAAGCAGCTGAACAACCTAAAGTTATTCAGAATATTGCCACATCAGTAAATTCACTTATCCTAGTGTTGCTAAAAAATAGTAAAATACTGAATGACATGGCAAAAGTACAAATAAAATCTGAAAAGTTCACTCCTTCAGGAGTTTTTTTTTCAATCATAGAGTTTTTTCTCTTTTGAGTGTTCGCCAGCAGGCTGTTCCGTAGTTTTACTTTGTAACAAAAAAAGAGACTATGTAACAACTTGGCTTCATCATTTCTTTCTGCCTTACTTTTCGATACCAAACTCCATTTTCTTCTGTTTTTATTGTTTTATCCCAAAATAAATTGTATCTTTGCAAGCGTATTTAAAACATATTACAATTTACAATCTATCTATATCAGATATAGATGTATCAAATAACATATAGAGAAATGAATAAGATTTTTAAACTCATCTTCGTGCTCTGCTGCTTCTGCGGCATCGCACAGGCTCAGCCTCAACGACCTAAGCTCGTTGTAGGCATTGTAATCGACCAGATGCGATGGGATTACCTCTATCGCTACTACGCCCGCTACGGCGAAGGCGGATTCAAGAGAATGCTCGGCGAAGGATTCAGCGTGGAAAACTGCAAGATTCCTTATATCCCTTCGGTTACAGCCATCGGTCACTCTTCTATCTGGACCGGTTCCGTGCCTTCTATCCACGGAATCGCCGGAAATAACTTCGTGAAGGATGGAAAGGTTGTGTACTGTACTGCTGATGATACCGTAAACCCTGTGGGCTCTGATAGCAAGGCGGGCAAGATGTCGCCTCGCAATCTGTGGGTAACTACCATCGGCGATGAACTCCGTCTGGCTACCAACAACCGCTCTAAGGTGGTGGGCGTGGCCTTGAAAGACAGAGCTTCCATCCTCCCTGCCGGTCATCACGCCAATGGCGCTTACTGGTTTGATGATAAATCGGGCAAGTTCATCACCAGCACATTCTATATGGAAAAACTGCCAGAGTGGGTGAACAAGTTCAACAAGCAAAAACTGCCTAACAAGTATCTTTCCAAGAAATGGGAGACGCTCTACCCTATCGATTCCTATAAGGAGAGCACCAGCGATGACAACAACTATGAGAACGGTATCGCTGAGGGCGAGAAGGCGGTATTGCCACTCGACTTGCCAGCCTTATACAAGAAGCATGGCTACAAGATTCTCCGCAACACCCCATTCGGCTGCAACCTGACCTTCGATATTGCCAAGGCTGCCATCGAGGGCGAGAACCTGGGTAGAAACACAGATACCGACCTGCTGACCATCAGCTGTTCAAGCACCGATTACATCGGTCATCAGGTGGGCGTGAACGCTATAGAAACAGAAGACTGCTATCTTAGACTTGATAAGGCTCTGGCTGATTTCTTCGCTTATCTCGACCAGACCGTAGGCAAGGGAAATTATCTCACCTTCCTCACCGCCGACCATGGAGGTGTGAACAATGCCACCTTCCTGCAAGATCAGCGAATCCCTGCCGGCATCTGGAACAAAAAAGGATTGGTAGAAGAGCTGAATCAGATTCTGAAAGCTAAGTTCAATACCGACAAGAATCTCGTGAAGACTATCATGAACTACCAGGTGTTCTTCAACACAGATACCATTGAAGAACTCGGTTTGGATTACGCAGCCATCAAGCAGGCTGTGGTAGATAGATTGAAGAAAGACAAGGATGTGCACTATGCCTTCGATATGGAGAAGACCTCCACAGAGAGCATTCCTGCAGAGCTGAAGTTCCGTGCCATCAACGGCTACAACCGTGAGCGCAGCGGAAGCGTCCAGATAGTACTGAAGCCAGGTCACTACGATTATTACAGCAGCAAGGGAACTACCCACGGAGCATGGAATCCATACGATATCCATATTCCTTGCCTGTTTATGGGTTGGGGCATCCAGCACGGCGAGAGCGCCCAGCCTCACTATATGACGGATATTGCCGCCACCGTTTGTGCGATGCTGCATATTCAGGCACCTAACGGCTGCATCGGCACACCGATATTCTAAACACAACAAAGGCTAGGTTTCCCAGAATCGGGAACCTAGCCTTTATTATTTATTTCCTCTTCAAAAGAGAAACTCTTTTATTCTTTCTTGCAGATTATATTCTTCATGCATGATTATATTCTTTCATGCATGATTTTCCTAATCATCATTCATGATTTCCATATATTCCTCGTAGGAAATATATCTGCCACCCATCGACTTGAGATGCGGGGTTTCCAACTGGCAATCTATCATCTTGCCTCCATGCTCCTGCAGATAATTAGCCAGGAAGATGAGGGCTATCTTTGAACCCGACGGAACCTTGGAGAACATGCTCTCGCCAATGAAGACCTTGCCGATGGTGACGCCATAAAGTCCGCCCACCAACTCACCAGTTTCATTATCCCATACTTCCACGCTTGCTGCAAAGCCCTGCTCATGAAGGGCGGTGAATGCCTGAATAATGTTTTCACCCAACCAGGCACCCTCTTCCTCATAACGGCCATTGGTCTTGCTGCAGGCACGAATCACAGCATCGAAATCCTCGTTGATTCCCACGCTGTATCGGTTCTTTCTCAGCAAGGTTCTCATGGAATGACTGACGTGGATTTCGTCCGGGAAGATGACGAAGCGCTTCATCGGACAGAACCAGAGTATCTCCGGCTGGTCGCGAAAGCTATACCAGGGAAAGATGCCATTGCTGTAAGCCAGCAGCAGGCGGTCGATGCTCAAGTCGCCACCTATCGCAAAACATCCGTCGTCATCGCCGTAATGCGGATCGGGAAAATAAATCTCTTCCGCATTTTCATCTATCTGTAATATCATAGCTTCCTAATAATTAACCACCAGTTCCTTACCATCGAAATCTACGCAGCCCTTGCCTGCCTTCTTGAGCTTGCCGAAGAGCAGCGCCTTCATCAGGATTGGCTTCAGGCGGTTGCCGATGACACGATCCATCTCGCGGGCTCCATATTCCTTGGTAAAGCCCCACTCCAGAATCTTCTCTCTTGCCGCATCGGTAAGCGTAATAGAAACTCCCTTTGCTGCCAACTTTGCATCGAGCTGACGAAGCTTCTTGGCAAGAATCAGTTCTGCCATGTGCTTATCCATATCGTTAAACACCACAGTGTCGGAAAGTCGGTTGATGAACTCTGGCTTGAAGGTCTTCTTTACCTGAGCCAACATCGCCTCGCCACGGGTTACATTACCGCCGAAACCTACGCTTGCCTGGGATGCATACTGCGCTCCGGCATTGGAAGTCATCACGAGGATTACGTTTCTGAAATCTGCCTTCTGACCCTTGTTGTCGGTCAATCGGGCATAGTCCATCACCTGAAGCAGGATGTTGTAGATGTCGCTATGCGCCTTCTCAATCTCATCGAGCAGGAGCACGCAGTTTGGTGTCTTGCGGATGGCATCGGTAAGGAGACCTCCATCTTCATAACCCACGTATCCGGCAGGCGAACCGATGAGCTTAGCCACGGTATGCTTCTCGGTGTATTCACTCATATCGAAGCGCACCAGTTCGATGCCGAGTTCCTTAGCCAGCACACGGACCACCTCGGTTTTACCTACACCCGTAGGACCCACGAAGAGCAGCGAAGCCATCGGCTTGTCATCATCCACCAGTCCTGCCTTCGCCATCATCACAGCCTCAACCACCTTATCCACAGCCTTATCCTGACCATAAATCTTGTCGAGTATGCGCTGGCGGAGTGTAGCCAGAGAATCATTGTTTTCGTCCTTGATGGCAGCCGCATCTATCTTGCAGACCTTGGTAAGAATCTGCTGGATAATAGCCTTGGTTACATAAGAACGCTGGCGATATTCCACAGGATGCACCTCCAGATAAGCACCCGCCTCATCCATCAGGTCGATGGCCTTATCAGGCAGACAGCGGTTGCTGATGTATTTGGCACTGGCACGAACGGCATACTCCAGGGCGTCCTTGCGATAGGTTACGTTGTGGAACTTATTGTATTTATACTGCAAGCCCTCCAGGATTCTGATAGCTTCCTCCTCGGTAGGTTCCTTGATGTCAATCTGCTGGAAGCGGCGCACGATGCCCTTGCTCTGAGCCATATAGCGGTTGAACTCCTCGTAGGTAGTAGAACCGATGAATCGGATGTCGCCTGCCTCCAGATACTGCTTCAGCATATTGGAAGCATCAGGTCCACCATCAGAGCCACGACCTGCACCTATCATATTATGAATCTCATCAATATAGATGATGGTATTGCCTTCCTTGGCGGCTCCCTCCATCACCATCTTGATACGCTTTTCGAAATCGCCACGATACTGGGCGCCGGCAAGCATCTGTCCCATGTCCATGCCATAGATGCGTGCTCCCTTGAGACGATCAGGCACCTGATTCTCGTTGATGAGTTTGGCAAGACCATAAACCAGGGCGGTTTTACCTACGCCCGGTTCGCCGATGTGAAGCGGATTGTTTTTTTCTGCACGACAGAGCACCTGAATGGTTCTATCCAGTTCCTGTTCTCTGCCGATGAGCGGATTGTGCTCCTCCACCTGATCAGAGATACAGGTAACCAACTGGTGCCAATCCTGAGGCTGTCGGCTTCTTCCCTCCTCTTCGTCATCATCATAATCGTTATCATAGTCATCCTCATCGTAGCCATCACCCATCATTAGGGTTTCATCACCTGGTTCATTTTCCAGCGGATAATAGCTATCCACACTCGCCAGGAATTCGCCCTGACGGTCGCCTACGTTCTTGCACAACAGGTAAGCGGCTTCTGAGTTCTGCAAGCCAAACATCGCCTGCACGAAATGAGGCACATTCACAAGTTTTCTATCAGCGGCAGCAGCCAAGGCGCATGCCGTTCCAAACATGGTCTTGAAGAGCGACGAAGGCTCCGGCAGATACTTGATATTTTCAGGCACACGCTCCTGCTTGGCGAGCCATCCCACCAAGTCTTCGTGCATCTTAAGACTATCCACGCCTTCCTCCTGCAAAGCCTGGCAGAAGGCATACTGGCGGAGCAATGACAGAAGCATGTGCTCCGGCATCACAAACTCATGATCGAAGAACCGGGCCTGCTTCATGGCATCGTCCATCAAGACACTCATATATCGGGTTAATCCCATACTGTCCATTCTATTCTTTTCCTTTCTTTATTCGGGATTTAAAACTTGAATCGGGGGTTTTGAAAAGCCCCCTATCATTCTGGCATATAAGTGAGCTTCAGCGGATATTTCTGCGTACGGGCTTTCTCCATCGCTTTTTCCACTTTGCTCTTGGCAATGTCGTAGCTGTAGGTACCCACCACGGCTTTCTCCTCGTGATGAACCTTGAGCATGATTGCTTCAGCCTCAGCCTGCGACTTGAAGAAGATGGTTTCGAGGATATCCACCACGAAATCCATCGGTGTGAAGTCATCGTTGAACATCATCACCACGTAACGCCCCGGCTCCTTGAGCCTGGTTTTCTGGCGTTCACGAATTGCTGTCTGTTCTTGAGCCATATTTTAATTATTACTTTGTATAAGCATTGGTAATCTCCACGACATAGACATCGTGGAATCCGCCCTTGGCACCATACCACTGCAGCAGGTCCTTATCGAGGAACTTCTCTGCCGTCATATTGTCCTTATAGAGTTTGCGGCATTCCAGGGTGAGTCGTGACTGCTCAAAGCCAATGCTGCCGTTATCGGTCTCCACAGGAGTCAATCCTGTTTCCTTTGCCTTATCGAAATCACGTCCACTCTTAGAACCGCAGAAGTTATATATCTTTCGAGCCTCCTCGCTATTGCCGAGGAAAGAGAGGGTCATGAATTCATTCTCCTCGATGATGCCGTGGGTGTAGCGTTCCGGGCGGATAAATACCACAGCCACCGGCTTGTTCCAGAGCCATCCCAGGCAACCCCAGGAAGCCGTCATCATATTGAACTTATCCTTGTTGCCGGCGCAAACCAGCATCCATTCCTTACCAATAGTCTCGAAGACATTATCATTCAGTTCTTTTACGTTGATTTTCTCCATTTTATCTTTTCCTTTCTCTGTATATTTTAATTAATGAAATAAAGCAGCATTCAACAAAAGCCATGCCAATTCATCGCCTAACACCGCATATCACCTGCAAAGATACAAGAATAATCTGAAAAAGCGAATGTTTCTATCAGAAAATATCGAAATCGCCCATTTTTACAATTATTCACAAAACAGATCATCTGCCACAACCTCGCTCTGCACTCTATTCCAATAGGCATTATGAGCTACCCCATAAGTGGTAACCATCGTAAGATGAATCGCCTTACGATGAGAAACGGAAGCACCAAAGCGGGAGAGCTTGTGACGAAGAACTGCATCGTAATCCTTATCTATCACAAACTCATTCTGCGAGAACTTCATCTCGCAGATATTAACCGTATTATCGGCTCGCTCTATCAGCATATCAATCTGCGCTCCTGCACCATAAACCGGATCATCTTTCACCTGCCAGGAATACGTATTGGTAACAACGCCCGAAATGCCAAGCGCCTGCTTGATTTGAGGAATATGCTGGAAACATACCCGCTCGAAAGCCAAGCCGCACCACGAATACCGGAGAGGCGAAGTATAATTGTGAGACCAGAACGAAGGATCATCAGTTTTGTTCTCCTGCATGAACTTCAAGAAGAACAAAGAGAAATTATCCATCAGGCGATAGATGGCATTATATTTCCTGGCACCATAGGCATTGGTACGGACGATAAAGCCACAATGCTCCAAATCTTCCAAGATTCGGGAAAGATTGCCATTATCCGCAATTCCCAGACCAGACACAATCTCCTCTCTACGCATTCCGCCTAACTTCTTCCCCAAGATACTCACCACATCTATATATTTATCAGAATTACGGAAGAGAGAATCATACAACTCCCTGAACTCATAATGCAAAAGCCCCTGAGGTGCAAAGAAAAGAGCATCTATATTCTGTGCCAAACTTCTGCCCTTCTGCATCAAAGACCAATAATAGGGAACACCACCCATCACCATATAGGCTTCCAGCAAATCATATCGAGAATAAGCCAAGCCCATAGCCTCGCTATATTCCTCACACTCGTGAAGGGTGAAAGGCTCCAGGAATATCTGATAGTTCACACGATTATGAAGTCCGCCATGATTCCTGAAGATCTTATTGATAATCCAGGATGTGGCAGAACCGCAAATAATGAGCAGGATGTCGTCTCGCATGGCAGCCCATCCATTCCAGAAGAACTCCAAAGCCGTGACAAACTTAGACCTAGGCGTATCCATCCAAGGCATTTCGTCGATGAAAACAACTTTCTTTTTCGCTGATGACTGGCGAATAAGCTCCTTCAACATATCGAAAGCCTCCAGCCAATGCTTGGGGGTAGAAGGCGCAACATATCCTGCGTTCTCTAAAGAAGAACGCCAACCATACAGTTGCTCTTGCAAAGACCCATTAGCAAGACCGGAATGAGAAAAAGTAAACTTATCCTTAAACGTCTGTTTGATGAGATAAGTCTTTCCCACACGTCTTCTTCCATACAACGCAACGAATCTTGAGTCATCGGAATTATAAGCTTCCAGCAACTCAGCCTGCTGTTTCTTTCTGCCTATCAACATATTATAATCCTCCCTAATTGATGATTCTACTTATTAAACTAGGGGCAAAGATAATAAAAACTATCGGTATAACTGGCGGAAAATACATTTTTTAACCCACATTCCGCCAAGTATGCACTTATAATTGGCGGAAAACGCCTTTTTAACCCCATTTTCCGCCAAGTATAGCACGCCAACCACTCTTGATTTAAATTAAATCTTTACATGCAGGATTAAAATAAATCACATTTTACTTTGTCATTTCGAGAAAAGGCAGTACCTTTGCAGCCCGAATGCCGAAAACCGAGCAGGCTTGCGGCTTCGATTTATTATTCATTTATAAACATTTTATTTAATGTACAAAACAATTTTCAACAAGCGCAACAGCTTGAAGTTCAACCGATTCTCTAACAAGAGATACGCCCTCTTCGCAGTTTTGGGAAGAGAGGTACTTGTTGGTGCTCTCAGCGTTGCTACCCTGAGCCATGCTAAGGCAGCAGGCGTAAGCACAGAGGGAGCCAAGGTTGATTCTACCCTCTACAAGGGTGGAAAGGCTTACGAGCTAGATGCGGTGAGCGTTACCGGATCTCGTGCGCCGATGACTGTAGAGCAGTCACCTAAGATTGTGTCTGTCATTACCCGCGACGATATTCATCGTGCGGCTGCACAGACGATCAACGATGTATTGAAATTAGCTACCGGCGTGGATGTCCGTCAGCGTGGTGGCTTTGGTGTTCAGACGGATATCTCCATCAATGGTGGAACCTTCGACCAGATTACCATTCTCCTGAATGGTGTCAACATTTCCAATCCACAGACTGGTCACAATGCTTCTGATTTTCCTGTAGCTCTTGCCGACATCGACCACATCGAAGTGCTCGAGGGGGCAGCATCGCGCGTATTCGGAACTTCAGCCTTTAATGGTGCCATCAATATCGTGACCAAGAAGGCAAAGAATGATGGAGTATCTGCAAGTGTAGAAGGCGGAAGCTTTGGAAGTTTCGGAGCACAGGGACGTGTGCAGACGGCTTTTGAAACGGGCAAGTGGACTCAGGCTTATTCCGCAAGCGGAGGCTACAAGCGCTCGGATGGTGGCACAGACAACAGCGACTTCGAGAAGGGACAGGGCTACGGCAATCTCTCGCTCTCTTACGACCAGCGTTTCGACATCATCGCCCAGGTGGGTATTGCTACCCAGAGTTACGGTGCCAACACTTTCTACAGCGCCAAATACAACAACCAATATGAGAAGACAGACCACGGTATGGCTTCTCTCAACCTGAGTCTGCACAACCAGGAGAAGACCTGGGAGATTGCGCCTCAATTCTATTATAACAATTTCAAGGATCACTATCAGCTGATTCGCGGTATGGCTGGAGCCAAGGCTGGCGAGAACTATCACGACCTAGATGTTTATGGTGGTGGACTGAATGCCAACGTGGCTTGGGCTTTGGGTAAGACTGCAGTGGGCTTCGATATCAGCAAAGAGTGCATCTACTCTACTGCATTGGGCGAGGAACTCGCAGAGAAAGACTATAAGGACATCTCTGGTTCCGACCGTCAATATACCCGAAAGGGTGAGCGCACCAACACCAACATCATGTTGGAGCACAACTTCATCTTCGGCGGCTTCACCTTGTCGGCTGGTGTCTTGGCCAACAAGAATACAGGTCTTGACAACGACTTCCGTTTCTATCCTGGTGTAGATATGAGTTATCGTCCTAACGACAACTGGAAGTTCTACGCATCCTGGAACAAGGCTCTGAGAATGCCTACCTACACCGACTTATATATAAGTAATGTGGTGCAGCAGGGCGACATCAATCTGAATCCAGAGAAAAACTCAACCTTCAAGGTAGGCTCTCAATATCGCCAGGCTGGTTTTGCCGCAACCGTAAGCGGATTCTACGCACACGGCACCAACATGATTGACTGGGTTCAGACTTCCGTGACCGAGCAGAACGACAGCAAGTATCACGTAATGAACATCGGAAAGCTCAACAACATGGGCTACAACGTGGATGCAACCATCTATATGAGAGAGTTGGTACCAAACAGTTTCATTACCCGCATCAAGTTGGGTTATGCTTACATCTATCAAGATCATAAGACCGAGACCAACATCCTGAAATCACTCTATGCATTGGAGTATCTGAAGCACAAGGCAGTATTCGGTTTGGATCATCAGATCTGGAACAAGCTTTCAGCATCGTGGAGCGTAAGATGGCAACAGAGAATGAATGGCTATCATCCATACACCAAGGTGGATTGCAAGCTGATGTGGGATGAGAAGAAATACAATATCTTCGTGAAAGCCGACAACATCACTTGCCACCGCTATTACGACCTCACAGCCGTTAAGCAGCCAGGTTTGTGGATTATGGCAGGAGCCAGCGTAAATCTCGGCTGGTAATATAAAAAAAAGTCTTCAAGCCAAAATGGCTTGAAGACTTTTTCCGTTTATTCCGGTTTCTGATATTTTCCATTCACTTTAATCGGTTCGAGATGGATTCCCACATGGGTATCTGCGCCGAAGTGCTGCTTCAGTTTTGTTTCGATATGAGTAGCATGCTCATGAGCCTCATAAAGCGAAAGAGAGCCCGGCATGCGGATGTGCATCTCTACCGCAATCTTGTTTCCGATGCGACGGGTACGCAGGTTATGAATCTCTCCTACTCCCTGCTCTTCATTTGCAATCTTCAGGATTTCATCTTCCTCCGTTTCCGGAAGACTGGCATCCGTCAGTTCTTTCACAGACTGCATCACCAGTCCCCAGGCAGCCTTGATGATGAAGGCACTCACGATGATGGCTGCAAGCGGATCGAGCACCGCCCATTTTTCTCCCAGGATGATGGCGCCACCAATACCGAACATCGTTCCGATACTCGATAAAGCATCGCTACGATGATGCCAGGCATTTGCCACTACAGCCTCGGAATGATATTTTCTTCCGGCTTTAACCGTAAACTGATAAGCCCACTCCTTCATCACGATACTTACGATGGCTGCAATCAAGGCTACAACGCCCGGCTGCTGGAGTGTCTCGCCGCAGATGGCACGATAAGTCTTGGTTACGCCCGAATAGCAGATCATCACACCCACCACAAAAAGCGAAATGCCGATGATGGCTGTGGCAAGCGTCTCGTATTTGCCATGACCATAATCATGGTCCTTATCCTTTGGCTTATTGCCCAGTTTTACGAATACCAATACCACCACATCGGTGGCGAAATCGGTAAGCGAATGGATGGCATCCGCTATCATGGCTGCAGAATGTCCGAGAATACCTGCAGCAAACTTCAGTACGAGCAGCACCACATTGATGATGCTTCCCGCTATCGTCACCTTATATACTTCCTTTACTCTATCCATTTTATAAAATATAACAGAAGTCCTTTGCTTCCTCAATAATGTTTTTGTATAAATCTACTTACTGTTTTTTAGAATTTGGGGCGCAAAGATAATACCATTTTCTGAAAGCAGATAAAAAGGGAGATTAAAAAAGTATAAAAGCATCGCTAAACAAGAAAATTATTGTAATTTTGCAGCCGTTTTAGAAATATTACATTAATTAATAAGAGAATGTGCGATTCTTAGGTCGCAGCATCAGATTATTCAGATTATATGGTTTTAAATTACATTTGGATAGCATTTTTCGTGATTGCGTTCATCTTCGCACTCATCGGATTGGCAATGGGAGATACGACTATCTTCCAGAAGATTGTAGATTCCACCTTCGATTCTTCCAAGAATGCCTTCGAGATTTCTCTCGGACTTACGGGCGTGCTCGCCCTCTGGCTTGGCATCATGAAGATTGGAGAGAAGGCGGGAGTAGTGAATGTGTTGGCCCGAGCACTCAGCCCGGTCTTCACCCGTCTCTTCCCCGATATTCCGAAGAACCATCCGGTGATGGGAAGCATCTTCATGAATATCGCTTCGAACATGCTGGGACTCGATAATGCGGCAACGCCTACCGGATTGAAGGCGATGCAGCAGATGCAGGAACTCAACACGAAGAAGGATACGGCAACGAACCCGATGATTATGTTCCTGGTTCTGAACACCTCAGGACTCACCATCATCCCTACCACCATCCTCGCCTTCCGTGCCTCCTATGGTGCAGCCCAGCCTACGGATGTCTTCATCCCTATCCTGATGGCTACGCTCGTGGCTACGCTTGCCGGAATCATCATCACTTCGCTCTGGCAGCGCATCAACATCCTGCAGCCGGCATTGCTCGCTACTCTGTTGGGAATGTGCGCCTTCGTAGGCATCATCATCTGGGGATTCGGACAGATGGACAAGGATACGATGAACACGGTTACCACCCTGGCTTCTAACATGATTCTCCTGGGCATCATCCTCTGTTTCATCCTGGCTGGTTTCTGGAAGAAGGTGAATGTATATGATGCATTTATCGAGGGAGCGAAGGAAGGTTTTACTACTGCGGTGAAGATTATCCCTTATCTCGTAGCTATCCTTGTGGGCATCGGCGTGTTCCGTGCTTCGGGAGCGATGGATATGGTGATTCAAGGCATTTCGTGGTCGGTAGAACAATGCGGCTTGAATGCCGATTTCGTAGGCGCCCTGCCTACCGCCATCATGAAACCGCTATCGGGAAGTGGTGCACGAGGCATGATGCTGGAGGCGATGAAGAACTATGGTCCTGATTCGTTTGTGGGCAGATTGAGCTGCATCTTCCAGGGTTCCACCGACACCACCTTCTATATATTGGCTGTATATTTCGGAAGCGTAAGCATCAGGAATACCCGCCACGCTGTGGCTTGCGGCTTGCTCGCCGATTTGGCAGGAGTCATCGCAGCAATCGCCATTGCATATTTATTCTTCGGATAAGAGTCTCCCACAGATTTCACAGATTTACACAGATAATCTTTGAATGACGGCGCAAGCCCAATTTAACATTTAATACTTAACATTCAACATTAAGAAAGATAATGGCAAGTTTAAAATCACTCGCAAAGGATACCGCCATCTATGGTTTGAGCAGTATCATCGGCAGATTCCTGAACTATCTGCTTGTACCACTCTATACGGCTAAGATCAGCGCCGCCAGTGGTGGTTATGGTGTCATCACCAATATGTACGCCTATACGGCGTTACTCCTCGTTATCCTGACCTACGGAATGGAGACTACCTTCTTCCGTTTTGTCAACAAGGAGGGAGAAAACTCAGAAAAGGTTTATCACACGGTATTGAGCATGGTGGGCTTCACTTCCCTACTCTTCATCGCCCTGGTATTCCTCTTCATCACGCCTTTGAGCGAAGCGATGGGCTACGCCGACCATCCGGCTTATGTATGGACCATGTTCGTAACCGTGGCTATTGATGCCTTCCAGTGCATTCCGTTCGCTTACCTCAGATACAAGAAGCGCCCATTGAAGTTTGCCGCCTTCAAGTTGCTCTTCATCGGTCTGAACATTGCGCTCAACCTGATTTACTACGTCATCATGGATGGTCACGATGTGGGTTATGCATTCTACATCAACCTGGTTTGCACCGCTTCCATCACCTTCTGTTTCTACAAGGAACTGAAGGAAGGATTCATGGGCGAGAAATGCTCCTGGAGCGAATGCAAGGTACTCATCAGGAAGATGATGGGCTACAGTTGGCCTATCCTCGTACTCGGTATTGCCGGTATTCTGAACCAGACAGCCGATAAGATTCTCTTCCCTTACATCTATGAGAAGGGCGATGCGCATGCACAGCTCGGAATCTACGGAGCAGCCAGCAAGATTGCGATGATCATGGCGATGATTACCCAGGCTTTCCGCTATGCTTACGAGCCGTTCGTATTCGGCAAAGCGAAGGATAAGGACAACCGACAGACTTACGCTTCGGCGATGAAATATTTCGTCATCTTCACCCTCTTGGCTTTCCTGGTGGTGGTAGGCTATCTGGATGTATTGCGCCACATCATCGGTCGCGACTACTGGGATGGTTTGAAGGTAGTGCCTATCGTAATGGCTGCCGAAATCATGATGGGAGTATATTTTAACCTCAGTTTCTGGTACAAGCTCATTGACAAGACCATCTGGGGTGCTTACTTCTCGGGCATCGGTTGTGCGGTATTGATTGCCATCAACGTTATCTTCGTACCTATCTATGGTTACATTGCCTGTGCCTGGGCTGGTTTCGCAGGTTATGGAACAGCCATGCTTCTCTCCTACTTCGTGGGTCAGAAGAAGTATCCTATCAACTATCCGGTGAAGGAGATTATGATTTATGTGGTTCTCGCCCTCATCCTCTTCGCAGGAATGACCGAGGCTAACAGATACTTCTCCAGTGGAATTGCCTGCCTCATCAACACGGTGCTCATCCTCATCTTCGCCGCATATCTCGTGAAGAAGGATTTCCCATTGAAGAGTCTGCCGGTGGTGGGTAAGTTCTTTAGAAAGTAAAGCATCTTATGAAATTATAAGAGCTGAAACAAGAAGTTATAAGAACTGAAATGATGAGGAATCAACTCCTAAACAGATTAAGTGTGAACGATATTTATTCTCTTTGCCTTCAAACGCAAGGCAAAGAGAATAATTGTTTAAAGGAAGAGCTTTACCAACTCACCTTCGATGAAAACGACCGTGTATCGTTCAATGCGCTTTGGGCTTTAACCCATTTCGATGAAGCCAACAACCCGTGGCTCTTTCAGAAGCATGACGAACTGATAGATAGAGTTCTCGTAGAGAAGAATGAGACCAAGCGCCGCCTGATGCTCCATCTTCTTCTCCGTCAGCCTTTCGAGGAAGAATCACTCCGCTCCGATTTCATCGATTTCTGCATTGCCAAGATTACCGCCTGTTCCCAGCCCTACGCCATCCGCTGCTACTGCATGAAGCTCGCCTACGAGCAGATGAAGTACTATCCCGAACTCCTCGAAGAGTTAAGAATGGCATTGGATATGCTGGAGCAAGAGGTTCTACCCCCAGGATTATTATCAGCAAAAAGGCAAATTATGAAGAAAATCAAGCGAAGCCTTGGAAAATTCGGGAAATAGTCGTAACTTTGCAAACGTAATATTCTAACAATATAATACATAAATGGATGGAGATACAACTGAACGATTATCACAAGAAAGTCAATGCCCAAATGCAAAAGAGCATGGCTTATTGGCGAGAGCATCCGCTTTCGCTGGAGGAGTGCTTAGCTCAATTCAAGCGCTTGCGGGAACGACGGCTTGCAAGGGAGTCAAAATCGCAAAGTTAAATATCAAGCATTACATCTATGAATAAAGATAGTTCGTGCCAACTATCGAAACATTCAGAAAGGCATAGATTACTCTCCTATCTACCTGGTTCGTTTCTTCAGAAACTTACTCCTAAAAGATGGTTGGGTTCTCAAGAACAGATATTTGCATATCCGGCCGACTGATGATTGGAAAGAGCAACCAAGAATAGGTACCCCACAAGTATCCCGCAAGCTATCCTCAAGTACCCCACAAGTTCAGTCAACATGTGGAGACTCTTATTCTATCCTTTAACGATGAATATATGACATCTGCGGAAATTATGGGTGCAATCGGACTAAAGGACAGAAAAAGTTTTAGTGAACTATATTTAAACGCTGCCCTCTCAGAAAAAGCTATTGAAAGGAAATACCCAAACACCCCAAGACATCCACGCCAGCAATATCGAATGACAGAGCTGGCAAAGACTTGGAAAGAAGGGTATGAGAAAAAGAATAAATAACATCATAATAAAAATAGAAAACAAAAACAAGTAATGAAGAAAAAAGCAACGGTCCTTATCGCCTCTATCATGGCGTTCTGCGGAATCAACACCGCTCACGCTGACGAGGGAATGTGGACGATTTACAACTTGCCTAACGCTGTGTATGAGATGATGCAGCGCGAAGGCTTCAGTATGACTTACGACCAGCTCTACAACGGCGAGAATGCCTTGAAGAATGCTGTGGTTAACTTCTCCGGCTATTGCTCGGGCGTAGTCGTTTCTCCAGACGGTCTGGTATTTACCAACCACCATTGCGGTTTCGAGGCTATCAGAAGCCACTCTACCGTGGAGCACGACTATATGCTCAATGGTTTCTTTGCTAAATCTTACGCAGAGGAATTGCCTAACGAGAATATGTTCGTCAGCTTTATGGTTGAACAGAAGGATGTAACCGATAAGGTGATGAGCCTCGGATACGAGAAACTCGACAACAAGAAGCGCGATGAACTCATCGATTCTCTGGAGAACGAGATGACTAAAGAGGCTAAGAAGAACGATTCTACCCTCCATATCACCGTTCAGCCTTTCTACGAGGGCAACAAGTGGTACGCTACTACCTATCGCGACTTCACCGACCTGCGTCTGGTTTTCACCGTACCAAAGTCTATGGGTAAGTTTGGTGGCGATACAGACAACTGGATGTGGCCTCGCCAGACCTGCGACTTCTCTGTATTCCGCATCTATGCCGACCCTAAGACCAATGGTCCTGCTGCCTACAGCAAGGACAATGTGCCTTATCATCCAAAGCGTTGGGCACAGGTTTCTCTCCAGGGTTACAAGGATGGCGACTATGCGATGACCATGGGTTACCCAGGCAGCACAGAGCGCTATCTTTCAAGCTACGGAATCCAGACCATGCGCGATGCTGAGAATGCGCCTCGTGCCCAGGTTCGTGGCGTAAAGCAGGAGGTAATGCAGAAGCACATGCGTGCCGACGAGGCAGTCCGCATCAAGTACGACAGCAAGTATGCCAGCTCTGCCAACTACTGGAAGAATGCCCTCGGTATGAACAAGTGTATCGACTCTATCGGCATCGTAAATCTGAAACGTGAGTACGAAACCCGTCTCCGTGCTTGGCAGGATACAGCCAAGGCAGCCAACGATCTTGCCCACAAGGTAGATTTCGACAAGCTCGCCAAGCTCTACAAGGAGAGCGCAGACGTGAAGTATGCCTGGACCAACTTCTCTGAATCTTTCACCAGAAGAAGCAACATTGAGTTCTCTACCCGTGCCATCAAGCTCCAGACCAACATGGAGGTGAAGGGTCCTGAGAAGAACAAGAAGAAGCAGTATCATGAGTTTGAAGATAACTCTGCAGAATGGGATATGGCGCTCGATAAGGAAGTGCTCGCTACCCTCTTGAAGAACTACAAGGAGCACGTAGATGCAAAATGGTTGCCTAAGTTCTACAAGACCATCGACGCTGAGTTTGGCGGCGACTACGCCAAGTATGTGGATTATCTCTGGGAGAAGTCGCTCATCATGAAGAAGGGCGCCAAGCTCTATTTCAACAAGAAAGGATATGAGAAGGATCCAGGCGTAAGCTTCGGTATGGATCTGAACGATGTATTTGCAGATTTCGCTGCTCAGATGGGCAGCATCAACGACAGCATCGCCGAGCAGGAGAAGTATCTCTGTGCTGCCAAACTCCGTATGGAGGAAGACATGCCTCACTACAGCGACGCCAACTTCACCATGCGATTGAGCTACGGTCAGGTAGGCGGTTTCGACCTCGGTGGCAAGCCATCTGGCTATTATACCACAGCCGAGAGCCTCGTTGAGAAGATGAAGCAGGGCGATAAGGTCATCGATTACTACGCTGAGCCTATCATGCACGAGCTTCTCTCTGAGAAGGATTTCGGCAAGTATCAGGATAAGACGACTGGCAAGATGCAGCTCTGCTTCCTCACCAACAACGATATTACCGGTGGTAACTCTGGTAGCCCTATGTTCAACGGCAAGGGTGAGTTGATTGGTCTTGCCTTCGATGGCAACTGGGACAGCCTCAGCTCTGACATCAACTTCGACAAGCGCCTGGCTCGCTGCATCGGTGTGGACATCCGCTACGTGCTCTACCTGATGGATAAGTGGGGACACGCAGACCGCCTCTTGAAGGAGATCAATGCGAAGTAATTCCTATCTCTGAATCAACAGAGATGATAGAATGGTTTATCCTGGGCTAAAGATTAGTCTCAGGATAATATGAAAAGAGCGGAAAATCAGCTGTTAACTGTTAACCTGTTAACTCCTGGCTTTCCGCTCTTACTTTTTCTCATAGGTTCGCAACTAATATTGCGAGATATTATTCAGCTCCTTCAATGAAACCTGACGAGGCTTCTCGGCGAGTTTCTTTTTCAATTCATCCACCGTTATTTCTGCAGATGGATTGAAATCGGCAGAGCGCATATAATCAATTACACTCTGATAGAAAGCCTTGCCTTCCGGATATTTGGCAGCCTTTTCCAAATCACTCATGCAGACGAGAAGCTTTCCGGCTCCCACCTTCCATTCCATCACCAAACCCAACTTATGATTCCGCTCAATATTATCTATCACCTGAACAATCGGGCGATAATCCTTGGCGAAGTTGTCAAGCACCAGCGGATGCGATTCCTTAATAACCGGGAACCATTGCCAGTTGGTGTGCATTTCCGTAGGGAATCCCTTGAATATCGGATGTTCCGGATTCGTCAGAATGCCCAGAGTTCCTGGAGAAACCTTCTTCTTGTTGTTCTCGCAGATGGTCTTGAACATGCGATAGTTCCAGTAATCGGTCTGGAAGAGTCCGCCAACAGTATAAGGAGTAGCATTATCTGCCTGCGAAAGCGTATCATCGGCAGCCACAAAATGGCTGGAAGCCGTAGGCATCCAAAGCACCTTTCCACCATTTTCCAAGACTTTCACCACTTCTTGATTCAAATCCTTGGCTATGATGACGCCCTTCTTTTCCAACGTCTTCTTCGGATAAACCCAAAGTTCGTAGGAGTTTCTCGCCTCTGTTCCTTCAATGTTTAATGTAAGAAGCAGCTTGGTAGGTTTCTGCACGTGGAAAACACCATTCAGTTCACCCACATCCACCAAACCTTCATCGTATGAAAAGATGTTCAATACACCCTCATCCTCAGCCATCAAGTCGCCCATATTCTTTCTCACTTCACCATCCTTGGTACTGAAAGTTCCATCATCCATACAGAACAATCCGTTCTCGGCAGCCAGATGCCATTTCAGTTTCTTGCCCTTCAGCGAAGAACCGCCATAATTGGCTACCTTTACCTTTGCCTGAATCTTCTCGCCATCCTCGAAACAGAACTTCTTCATTTCCAACAGAGGAACCACAGGCGAACACCACTGGCGCCATTCCTCGGGTGTAGTGATTCCCTTACTCTCCATAAACGCATCCAGGATGCCTACGAAAGCACTTCCCTGACCGGGATAATCCTGAATGTCGAGCAGTTGGAAGCCCGCCATATTCCGGGTTCTCAAATCCATCTCTATATCGGCTTTATAGAGTTTCACGCTCCATAAGCCCGAAGCCTTGTGGAAATCATCTGCCTGCGAGAGCATTCCGGCTGCAGCCAGACGACGGCGGAACACTTCGAGGTTATAAGGATGAAGCACTCCGGTGTATTTCTTCATTTCCCGATAATCAGGATAGGTCTGAAACTGGCCTGTTTCGTGAGAGATGATTGGGATTCCTGCCTTATCGCAAGCCTCATCAAAATTCATCGTAGAATTAGGATGGAAATGATTGATCATTCCTCCATCGTAGGCATCGGCAAACGAGAAGGAACCACGGGTATGAGTATTGTATTTGCCCCATCCCTCGCCTCCAATGCGGCAAGTGGTGAAGTAATCCATTCCTTCTTTTATTCCCTGATAACCGAGATAGTAATTACTTCCGAAGGTATAGTATTTATCGGGCGCAATCTTGCGGAAATCATCCACAAACTCCTTCATCTTGTCGATGTCGCCCCAGAGTTCATTACCCAGTGCCATCATTCTGAAAGAAGGATGATGACCATATTCTCTGAGGATGTTCTCGCCTTCCTGATGCAGGAACGCCATCAGCCTTTCATCCTTCTTATCAAAAGAGCCCCAGAAAGGAAGCTCCGGCTGAAGATAGATTCCCAGACTGTCCGCTGCCACGAAAGCCGCCTCCGGTGGGCACCAGGAATGAAAGCGCACATGGTTGATTCCATACTCCTTGCAGGTTCCGAGATACTTCATCCAGCCTTCCACGCTCATTTCCACATGTCCCGTCAGCAGCCATACAGCTGCATCGTGCTTGCCACGGAGAAATATCCTATGGCCATTGGCGTAGAAGTGAGCGCCCTTGATATGAAAATCCTTGGCGAAATCAGGCATCTGAAGGGCTGAAGGAGAAACTACAGAACGGCTAGGGACTGCTCCTGTTAGAGTTTCTGCAGATTTGCTCTCTACTGAGCTGGCTAGCTGGAGTTCTATCCTTCCGATAATTCCATTCCAGTTGGTCTGCGTATCTTCTGTATAAGCATGACTGGAGCCGTAAACCTGATCCGGCACACCTCTTCCATTATCCACCACGATTTCCAGGAGATGCTTGCCCGGCTTCACCTTCTTTGGCAGAAGATAGCGCTGGGGAGTAGAGATGAAGTTGCAGGAATCCACCAGTTCTCCATCCACATACACCCATGTCGGTCGAGTACGCTCCAGGAAGAGTTCTACCGGCTTCTTCTTCCAATCCTTCGGGATATTGATGGTTCTGGAATATCTAGCAGCTCCTTTATAGGCATAGAGCCTCGTAAGATGCGTTGTTTCCATCGTATCTTTCGGAGCGAATCCCAGATGGTTCGTGTCGATGGTGCCTGGGAGGATGGCACGCTTCACCTCACCTTGCGAGGCACGCTTACCCTTGGCAAAAGCACTACCGCTCTTTCCCAACTCTACATTCCATTCACCAGCGAGCGAAATGCTCTGTGCTTGCAAGCCCAGACTTACCAGTCCCAGACAAGCGATAAGAATAGATTTCTTCATTTGCTTATAATTGTCTAATAGTTCATACCAAAAGCCCAGAGAGGAATAACATTGCCCATGCCTGTCTCTATATCATCCTTCACAACATATCCCTCTTTAGCCTCAGAAATCTGCTTCTGACCTTTCTTTTTACCACCAATCTCAAAAGTCTTGTCTTCTATCTGGAAATCAGAGATTGGAGAATTGAAGACAGCATGATTCACACGCATCTGATTAAAAAAGAAAGTCTCTCGTTGATTGCCAATATCAGGCACCGAAGAAGAGAGAGCAAAGGAGAGGTTGGTATTATCAAGATACACCTTTTCTACCTTGCCCAAACCACGCACACCTCCTGTGGACTCGTGAAGTTGGGCTATCAAACCTGCACGCTCCATCAGTTCGAAGTAATCGGGCAGATTATTGCGATCTACCTTGATAGTTGTAGCAATGGTACTCATGTTTGGCTTGAAAGGCACACTATCAGCTATTACCTGCATCAATTCCTTCAATTTTCTGGACACCATCACCGTATAATTGGCATATTGTGGAATATCCGTCTCCAAAGTCATACTCACCACTTGATTCAGTCGCATCCTATAGCCCTCATCCTTTGAAAAAGGATAGTAGCCCTTGCGCAGATATTCATTAAACAATGCCAACGGATGCTCTATCTCCTCCGGCAACACGACTTCATTATTTACGATTTGTTCCAATGTAGAGACAGGAATGTCTATGCCCTTTTCCATACCGATGTATTCACGAAAAGACAAGCCTTGCATCGTAAAGACCAGTACTCGTCGGCTTAAATCTGCTGTACCTTTATAAATATCAAGCACAGAAGAACCGGTAAATACCACTTGCAAGGTTGGCAGATTATCGTATATCATCTTAAGTTCTGTAGCCCATCCCTTATATTTATGTATTTCATCGATAAAAAGATGCTTGCCTCCAAGTTGGCTAAACTTCATTGCAGTTTCAAAGAGAGTATGATTAGCGAAATAGATGGATTCCGCACTCACATAGAGAGTATCTTTCATCTGAAGATTCAATTTGATATACTGCAAAAGGAGTGTTGTCTTGCCGACTCCACGAGGTCCAACAAGAGCTGTCATCCGATTCGACCAAGGAATCTGATGATACATATATCGTAGGTATCGAGTATCGGTACGCTTGATAAGATTGTCTGAAAGTTGCTTCAATAATTCCATATTTCTTGCCTTATTTGATGTTTACGGCTGCAAATATACAAAAATTGCGGTAAAAATACCGCAATTTACCAAAGAAATTGCTGTATTTTTACCGCAAAATATAATTTTTGAAGAAAAAAGCCACAGCAAGTGCAAAGATGATTGTGCTGACTCGACATTACTTTCCACTACATATTATCTTTTTTATATAAGAAGATCCATTATCAAAAAATAATGAAATCACAAATACCCCACTCAGATGGTGATGAATTTTTATGAATTTATCATTTACACTTTTGGAAAAGACCTTTGTTCCATTCAAATCAAATACTTGTATCTTTTGTAAACATTCATCACACTTAACTGCAATATTACCATGCAAATAAGAAACTTCTATTTTTCCGTCATTTGTTTGCTTACTTATCCCTGTAGAAGATTTATGAAGAGGGATGTAACCACTTTCCTCTACAACTGATTGCCCTTTGTCACTAGTCAGAAATTCAAAAATTTTATAAGCAGTAGAGCTCTTGTCTATATCGGCTCGAATAGAAGCATAAATATTAGTTACATATGGATAAGTATCATTATATATATTCTCCTTAATCATGCTAACCCCTTCTATACCGATAGCCTTTGTACTTCCATAGCCAACAATTACGCTATAATAATAATATGGAGTAAACGCAATTCCACTCCTGTCATTTTCTATTTGGAAATAAGGAGTTTCCATAGTTGTTCCCATATGCCACTCTGGAAACTTTTTGATTTCTAGCCCATCCATTACCATTGTTTCAAATTTTTCTTGACTACCAGAGTTTCTATTACGCACATAAGGAGTTATAAGCATATCTTCTCCACCAACCTCTTGCCAATTAGTGATATCTCCTGTATATATTTTTCTTATTTACTCCACAGATAGACATTCTATAGGATTAGAGTTATTAACCATAAAAGTTAAAGCATCCTTAGCTATCGGTTTTTCTATCAATGCAACATTATTGTCCCGAGCGTATTTATTTTCATCACGCGAAGCTGCTCTAGCGGCAATTACAAGTTCAACCTTTCCATCTATCAAATTCATATATGATTGATGCGTGTTTGACTTTTGCATTTTCTTTTCTATCAATGCACGTTGACTGTCAGAACAAGCATAAACTGGGCGTACTTCTTGCTTTGCTCTAGTTGGATCTTGCAGGAAAGGGCTATATCTTTCCCATTTGTATTGAAAACCAAAAATTCGGCACATCAATATATCTCTCAATGGTTCCGTAGAATCAGATCCATCGAGAACGGGAAAATTCTCAGGACTCATTCCCTCTAAGACTGGACTGACATTGTTTGTGTCATCACCACTACAAGATGTAGAAAACAGCAAAAACAGACTAACGATGTGTAAATAAAAGTTTTTTTTTCATAGACTATAAGCATTAAAAGGATAGGTGTAATTGCGATTTGCTTTTCCACCTATCTTTGTTTGTTATTTTATTATTTTAATATTACTTTCTTGACATTTACTTTACTTCATCATGCTATGCTTTACTTCTTCTTAGGTCTACGGCGAGCCCAACCTTCTTCCTCGAAGTTTGGCTCCTCGCCCTTAAACTTCACGTTGTCGTTGTTCTGGAAGAACTGGCGCCAATCGCCTGTATCCTCCTGGCTGCGTGATTTTCTTCCGCCACGAGATTCGCCACGGCTTCCACGTCCTCCCTTTCCACGAGCATCACGAGAATCATCAGAAGAACCTCTGCGGCCACGACCTCCTCTTTCAGAAGAACGGCCGCCACGGCTCTCAGAATCGCGTCCGCCGCGGGCTGCTCTGCCATGACCTTCCTCATCAGCATCGTTACATCTCACGGTTCTACCCTTGTACTCAGTACCGTTCAATGCCTTCATCACGCGCTTAGCATCCTCCTCAGGCACCTCGATGTAGGCAAACTTACTCAGCAGGTCGATGTGACCCACCTCCTGACGACCCTTCACGTGCTTGTTCAGATACTGCATGATTTCGCCCGGATAGAAACCATCAGCCTTACCCAGGTTGATGAACAGGCGCTTGAAACCAGCCTCTGTCTCATGCTTTCTGCGACCATTGGAAACCTTGCCACGACCCTCGCCACGGCTTCCACGACCCTCACCGCCACGGGAACCCTTGCCGGTTTCTGGCTTGATAATCTCAGGAGCGTTCTTATAGTAATCGAGGAACTTACCGAAGGTGATGGTTACCATCTTCTTGATGATGTCCTCCTTGTCGATGTACTCAAACTGGCGGTTGATTTCAGCCATGTATGGTTCAATCTGATCCTCATCCACATCGGTCTTCATGATGTCGTCCATGGTCTTGAAGAGCTGCTTCTTGCAGATTTCCTCTGGGGTAGGCAATACGCCGTCCACGAACTCCTTGCCAATCTGCTTCTCTATCTGGCGAACCTTGAACTTCTCTCTGGTATGGATGATAGAGATGGATGTTCCCTTCTTTCCGGCACGACCGGTACGGCCGCTTCGATGGGTGTAACTTGCCACATCATCAGGCAAACCATAGTTGATAACGTGAGTCAGATCATCTACGTCTAGACCACGAGCAGCCACATCGGTAGCCACCAGGAACTGAACGGTATGGTTGCGGAACTTCTGCATGGTGAGGTCACGCTGCTGCTGACTCAAGTCGCCGTGCAGCGCCTCAGCATTATAACCATCCTTAATCAGCTTATCTGCAATATCCTGAGTCTCCAGCTTGGTGCGGCAGAAGATAATCGCAAAGATGCGTGGATAGAAATCCACCACGCGCTTCAGGGCGAGATACTTGTCCTTGGCATTTACCAGATAGTAGATGTGGTTTACATGCTCAGCACCCTCGTTGCGCGAACCCACTACGATTTCCTTGTGGTCGTGCAGGTAGTTGAGGGCAATCTTCTCGATGTCCTTGCTCATGGTAGCCGAGAAGAGCAGGGTGTTTCTATCCTCAGGTACGTTCTCAAAGATGGAATTGATGCTCTCAGAGAAGCCCATGTTCAGCATCTCGTCAGCCTCATCAAGCACCACATTGTTCACGTGCTCCAACTGAGCCACGCCACGATTAATCAAATCGAGCAGACGGCCAGGGGTAGCCACGATAATCTGCACACCATGCTTCAGGGTGCGAATCTGGCTTCCGATGTCGGTACCGCCATAAACTGCGGCAATATGCAAACCGTCGATGTACTTGGCAAAACTGTTCAAATCGTCAGCTATCTGGAGGCAGAGCTCACGTGTAGGACTGAGGATGATAGCCTGTGTCTGCTTGCTGCTGGCATCAGTTTTCTGGATAACCGGAATACCGTAAGATGCAGTCTTACCCGTACCGGTCTGCGCCAACGCAATCACGTCGTTCTTATTACCAAGCAAATATGGGATAACTTCTTCCTGAACTGGCATTGGATTCTCAAATCCAAGCTCTTCGATGGCACGGCGAATCTCCTCGCTCACGCCCAATTCTTCAAATGTCTTCAAATCTTTTTAACCTTAATTCATTATAATCAAAATGGAAGGCCGAATTCACCCTCCCAGCCATGAATTAGGGTGCAAAATCCTTCCGAAACGCTTGCGGCAATCATACGCTTTTATTAAGATTGCCTAAATTCGGGTGCAAAGATACGAAAAAAATGCGAGTTTCTTGCATTTTTTGCGCAGAAATCATTATCTTTGCATTATCTTTACAGATAAATCGGGCGACATTCTATGCCGAACGACTAACAATTGATAATAACAAACAACGAGAATAACGACCCTCGCACCTATACGATGCATCCGTTATAACCTCGAAACAACAAAGAATCAAACGATATGAAAAAGGTAATTTTCACCCAAGAGTGGATGGCAATGCATCCATACGAGAAACCAAACGACGTTGACCAGTACTACACAGAACTTGCCAACGAAATATATCACGCCCTTGACGAGGCATGCTTCACCCACCAGTTTCCAAACGTGGAGGAAGCCAAGCAGCTTGCACTCAGCATAGCCGGCTACTTCGAGGACATCATCTCAGGCACCTGCATCTGGAAGACCTTTACTGCCGAATGCAAGAAGCGCTACGGCTCCTACATCCCTTTCTATGAGAACGAGGACGATTTCATCCAGAATACCCTGAACGAAAATATGCCTCCATACGACCCGGACGAAATCAACTTTGCCGACATCAAGTTCCTCTGCTGGCATCATTACCAGCAGAGCAGTCATGTGCAGGGAGCCGTGCCTTTCCTCTTCAGCACCGTAGAGCTGGCAGCAAAGCTTGCCTACAATGTGCTCGACAAGGAGTATGAAACGGCACCAGAGAACGACCGCCTCTATGAGTTCCTCTGCGAACTGCCTACCGATGAGGATAAGTTCTATGAATATCGCGATGCACTCGCCTGGTTCCACTATGGCTGCTACTTCAACGTGGGCAACCGATTCCGCCTTCAGATGGAGCTGGAGCGCCTCGCCCACTCTCCACAGGGCTTCAACGACATCATCGCCTACTCTATCCAGATAGAACAGACGATGAACAGCCGCAACAACCTGCTCGCCCTCACCTCTGCCGAATGGCTTGCCAAGGTGAGCGAACATCATCCTGCCCACAAGCTCTGGACAGACATCGACTACAAGAGCACCCGTGCCTTTAAGATGATCAAGGAGGATGATAACTTCTTCTATCTGAAAGATGTATATGATGCGAAGGAAGAAGAGAATCTGCTCAGAGTGCGCAAGGATTCTACCAACATCGAGGATGCGAGCGCATTCCTCAGCGGCGAACAGCTGATTGTTACCAACCTCTTCTACTTCGGTGGTGACTGGTGGCAGACGGGTGCCTTACTGAACCCTCCTTACGAGGAGAACAAGGAGCAGATTGAGGCTGAGAAAGACCGCCTGAACCGCAAGCAGCCTATCCACGATTACAACCTGCTCAAGGCGAAGGATTTCGGGGATAAGTTCATCTTCCTGGAGGATGTCAAGACCCTGAAGGAGTTCTTGCAGGAGATAGGTTTCGAATTACCAGCCAACATCAAGTTTCCTCCAAAATACGAGAAGGGAATCATCGTTTGCGGAAGTCCATATACGGGCATCAATATCTGTTTCGGTATGGCTCATTGCATTGCAGCTCCAGAGAATCCATATTACAACGCTGAGCGTGCGGAGGTTGATGGTTTCAACATCATCAGCGGCAACGGTCGCCCATTCCCTTACGAGATTGTGTGCAAGCTGATAGACAACAACATGTTGCCTGATGCCAACCTCTTCACCAGCCGATACGTAAAGGAGGCAGGCTTGAAGATTACCCAGGCAAACCTTCAGTTCCTTGCCGATTACTATCTGATGGGCAGAAAGGACAAGGATCTGTCGCCAGCAGAATTGTGGTAAAATCATATTGAAAAGAGCGGAAAAACAACTGTTAACTGTTAACTCTGTTAACCCCCCAGCCCGTCCGAGAACGGCCGTTTTGGGGTGTATCATAGAGGGCAGAACCGCTATCACGACTCCACCTAAGTCCCTCTAAGGGCATATCTTTTTTCATCTTAAAATTTTAGTTTATGTTAAACAATTCGTCATAAGGGCTTAAAATGGCCGATATGAACACTAATAGAGCGTGTTTTTCGATGGTATTGATCCCTACAGGTCATTATCCAAGAGAAGCAATCAAAGCAGGTACACCTTTGAGAGATATGGCACGACGAAGGTTATAAGATAGGCAAAAGAGACCCATCTCAGCAGTTACTTTCAGTTTGCCTTTCAGTAAAAAGTAGTATTGCCCAAGTGCTCGCTTCATGGTTCCAAAAGGATGCTCGGAGAGGCATTTGCGATTGTCCATCTTGTTCTGATCTAGATGTAAAACGTAACGGACAACCTTCTTCACGATCTTCATTCTTGGAGGTTTTGGCTTGTCCTTATTCTCTTCTTTGAGTTGCTTGCGTTTTGCTTCGGTTGCCTTTATCAAGGTGTCTTTGTTGAAGTCTGCCTCCTTGAACTTCTGGATGGTACACTTGCACTTGCATTTTTTACATGCAAGCTTGTTGCAATAGCGGATCATACCGTTTCTTTTGATAGACTTTTGCCTCAGGATTTCTCCTTGCGGACAATAGACAAGATTGCGTTCGGCATCCCTCACGAAGTATCCTTCAAGAGCCTTGGCACGCATCTGCCCGGGAGTCATCTTCAGTACAGCAGACTCTGCTACATCAGAAGTGTACTCCTTGACCTCTACAATCTGTGCATCGGTTAAAAAATCCTTGTAGGCTTCCGGTATGACTGCTGCTTCAAGACATGCCTTCAAATCTTCTGGATTAGTACTTGACTTTTGTTCGTCAGTTATGGTAGCTTCGTTATAGTCAAACTGAACCTGCTCCGTGCAGCTGCCATCACGTTGGATGACATTTGGTACGATACCATTAGCCAATGCATCTGCATGATCCTCGGGACACTCGTACCCCTTGTCTGCAGTTGATTCAAGAACGTCAACACCATAATCGGCTTTCACCTCAGATGCTACGCTTGTAAGCTGACCATGGTCTGTTGGACTGTTGGTTACCAGGAAGCCTGCTATCATATGGCTCTCCGCATCAACTGCAGTTTGCACATTATAACCGACACAAAAGCCTTCGTTGGCTTTCATTAGTCGGGAATCAGGATCGGTTAAGGAAATCTGGCTTTCACCACTTTTCTCAAGTGTATCACGGTATCCCTCATAGCGTTCCTTGCGCTCCTTGCAAACATCAAGCTTACGTTGCAACTCATCTTTAGAGAGCCTGCGTCCTTCCTCATGATCGTATGCTTCAAGTTCTTCCATATAGATTGAAATATGTTCATCAAGACGCTTGATTCGGTCATCGAGTTTGCTTAGAGTAAGGTTGTTGTCTTTAGCATTTACAGCCTTAAACTTGCTTCCATCAATAGAGATGTACGACTTGGAAAAGAGCTTCAGTCCCATACAAAACTTGTTGAACTCTTTAAAAACTTTAGTAATAGCCTTCTTGTTGTCCTTGCGGAAATCGGAGATTGTACGAAAGTCAGGAGTCAGCTTGTTGAGCAGCCACATTACCTCTACGTTACACTTGCACTCACGAGCAAGTTTGCGAGAGGAACGTACCTGATAGAAGTAACCATAAATATAGAGTTTGAGGAGATCGCGAGGATCATATCCAGGAGTACCTGTCTCTGCAGGAGTACTGCGGACGAATCCCAGTTCATCCATTTTGAGATTATCGACAAAAGCATCAAACAAGCGAACAGGGGCGTCAGCCTCTACATACTCGTCAATGCAATCAGGGAAAAGAACCCTCTGTCGTCTATCTTGTCCTTTTTTATATGCCATATCTTTCTTGTTTTTTACTACAAAGATACATAAAATAATTGAGAATCAAGAAGATACGAAGTTAATTAACTATAAAGAGCAAAAGAAAAATGCCCAATTCAGTTGTTTGCTTCCCTAATTAAGTTTTCGGACGGCCTCCCCCGGTTGTTCTTCCGCTCTTTTTTATTTTTAGTAATTTCTCAGTTAGTTATTCTAAAATCACTAATTTAAAATGTTTGTACTAAGGAAAGAATGAAAAAGGGCACGATTACTCGTGCCCCAATGAAAGCTTCTGTTAGTAAGCCTCCAAACTAAATATCAGCATTAAGACCACCAACAAAAGTACCTTAATCTACGTTGACTTTTTCATTGTCTTCGCTTTTTAGGGTTAGTTTAAAATAGGTCTTCACCTGCCTACGGTATCTATGCGGCAGAGCACCTAGTAAGCCACAGTGCTCCCATATAGCATCACAAGATGCCTGTCGTCATTTATTGAACAACAACTTTCTTCACACTACCATCACTATACTTAACGATGTTCAATCCCTTGGCTGGAGCAGACAATCGCTGACCATTTACAGAATAGCGAGAGAGTTCCTTGGCATCATTTGAGGTTGTAACCTTATCAATGCCAGTTGCATCGAACTCTACTATCTTTCCAAAATCGCCCCAAACATTAGCAAGCCAATAGTCTTGTTCTGTTCCTTGTGGAACATATAGAGTACATTTTCCTAAATTTGTTTCACTAAAAGTCTTGTAAGCAGAAATCGGAGTTGGCCAGCTAACATATACAGACAGTAAGTTCGAGCATCTTTGGAAAGCATACATACCTAAAGTAGTTACACTAGATGGCACCACTATACTTGTAATTTCTTCATCATTCAGATAATATTTAATACCACAACCAACCTCTATACAAGGATGATCTTTTGTCAAATATGTCTCAAAATCACCATTAATATAAAAGCTAACATCTTTTAAACCAGTACAGCCCTTAAAAGCGTAAAAGTCTATCTCGGTAATACTAGAAGGGAGGGATAAACTAGTTAAACCAGTACAGCCACTAAAGGCGGCAGAGCCTATTTCGGTAACACCAGAAGGGAGGGATAAACTAGTTAAACCAGTACAGCCATAAAAGGTTAAAGAGCCTATCTCGGTAATACCAGAAGGGAGGGACAAACTTGTCAAACCTCTACAGTCCTCAAAGGCGGAAGAGCCTATTTCGGTAACACCAGAAGGGAGGGATAAACTAGTTAAACCAGTACAGCCCTCAAAGGCGGAAGAGCCTATCTCGGTAACACCAGAAGGGAGGGATAAACTAGTTAAACCAGTACAGCCATAAAAGGTTAAAGAGCCTATCTCGGTAATACCAGAAGGGAGGGATAAACTAGTTAAATCAGTACAGCCCTTAAAGGCGGAAGAGCCTATCTCGGTAACACCAGAAGGGATGGTCAAACTTGTCAAATCTCTACAGTCCTCAAAGGCGGAAGAGCCTATTTCGGTAACACCAGAAGGGAGTTTTAAACTCTTCAAATTTCTGCATTCATAAAATGTATAACTACCGATGGTATCATCTGTTGTATAATATTTATCATAAGAGCCACTTGGGGAATAATAAAAAGAACCTCCTTTTATTATTTTCGCTTCAGACAAATCTAATACAGATAGATTTCCTTCAACAGGTCCACCGTAAAAATTTACTCCTGCCATCTCACGAACAAATTGCAAATCACTTCCATTTATCTCACCAACAATCTTAAGATTAGTAATCTGACGTTTTTTGTTATAACCAATTTTACCAGATAAAGTACCAGCCTTATCCAGCTTGATTGTAATCTGTTTGGTAATCAAGCCACCATCTGCAGCCTGAATTGCTAAACAACCAAGCAACATAAATACCGCTGTTAAAAACAGCCCTTTAAAAGTAATTGTTCTCATATTCTTCTATTTATTTGTTAATACATTAATTGTTCTACAGATATATTCTTATAACCTATTTGCTGCAATAAAGTTTTTATTGTCTTTTCTGTTGTTTCAAAATTTAATTGTTTGCCTATCAGAATTCCTTCCAAAGACAACTTTGAGAAAACTATGTCTAAATAAGGAACTTGCTTGCCATTATTATCACGATACTTTACACATTTTTTATCCTGTGGATAAGAAAAATACACTCCGTTCTCTGAACATGAAACTTGCATATTGCGCTCACGTATTCTTACATAGCGCACCTCTTCCTCTTTGCTCCATTCTTCACATTTCACAAAAGGACAACAGGCAATCTCATCAACAAACTCTTCACTAATATTAGCCGTCCCATAGCCCTCCTTACGATATTCTAATGTAACCTCTGCCAGTTTTGCCATCTTATTTTGCTCTGTCGCATATCTAACAGATGCCAAATAGTCACCTTCTTTCGCAAATTGTTCATCAGTTGGTAGCATTATTTTTCTATTCATGACCAGGCACACCCCATTTCCATTTTTACCATATTTTTCCCATAAGTATTTAGTATCAGATGCTTCAGAGAAAGAAACAACATAAGGGAATAGCTCATACAAAGAATCTACTTGCCCTTTAAGAGTTATATTATTTTTGGTTATTTTCTCTTTCAACGGCTCATACAACCACTTATATTCTAGAGAATCATTCATACAATCATAACGGCTTGCCCAAAAATGCAATCCGTCATTTTTTATGATGCTCTTTAAGACATCGTAACTTGTAAAGTGCAATATTTGATTTGTAAATTTGGACTGTACCATAATCTAACTTTTTATAATGTGAAACAACTGGTTTATACACAATAAAAAGAAAGCGTGAACTTGCCCGTTGCTCGCTTCATGAACAGAGGCCCTGGCAAGCCCATCTTATCGAAACGAACAACATCGAAGCCCACGCCGATATGATACACTTATCCCTATACCGAATTGGACACCCTACTTGCGTAGGGTGCCACATCAGTACAGAGATGTGAATATACACATCCCGAGAGCATCTACCGTTGCATAGTCTTTGATAAGATTCTGAAACTGCCAGGTTTCTGTTCATCAAGAACTAAGCGCATAGTAAACGCACTTTAATATTATGTATGATACCTCTACCCTCCCAAGTCCTCGTCTCAACCATCTCCCCTTTAAAAAGGAAGAAAAGCATCAACTCGGCGTGAGCGAACGGGTATCTGCGTGCAAAGGTAATGAAAATAATCGGAAAGTCGTATCATTTCCGATTATTTTTTTCAAGAAACATAAAGATTCTGTTGTGTGAAGGCACACAAACAGCCACAAAAGCCCTTTATCTATTCTACTTTGAACAAATCATCCAGCACCACCTCGTTCTGAATGTTTTGCCAACCAGCATTATGCTCTACACCATACGAAGTTATCATTGTTAAATGGAGAGTCTTCTTCGTTCCTGTAGCTTGCCTGAACAACTCCCTGCGCCTGATTAACCAAGCCGCATAATCGGGAATAATGGAATAAGTACACAAGTAAAAATACAAAAGTCTACTACGCTAACCCCTTAAAAAATGGCGTTAGCGTAGTAGACTTTTGATATTTAAGAGGAGAAGGTACAGAAAAACAGCTGTTAACTGTTAACTCTGTTAACCCCTATTTCAAATTCTTATCCAGAAACTCCAGCATTTTCTCCTGCGCCTTCAAGCCGCAGGAATGAGGAATATCCCAAAGCTCCGTATCAAGCAGATTATCAGCCCCCTGACTCTTCCAAACCTTGTGCATTTCGGTGAAAGCATCTTTTACACCAGGTACAGGGAAGAGCTTGTCTTTTGTGCCATTGATGAAGAGCATCGGCTTCGGACAAGCGAGGGAGGCGATGTGAGGATAGTCGAGATATTGCCTCAACCCCGGGATGCAATTCGCAAAGCCGCCATTTTCCTTTCTTCCGAATCTCCGGGTAAGTTGAACATCGGTGGTAATCATCCAGCAGATGGAAGCACCCGCCTTGATTCTATCCGATAAAGCCGAGAGCATCCACGAACGATAGGCTCCCATCGAACAGCCTACGCATCCGATACGCTTCGCATCCACCATCGGCAGCGAAGCCAGGAACTCGGTGCTGGAAATATCATCGTAAGTCATGAAGGCAGAGAGGTCTCTACCCAGCATCATCATGTTGCCGGCTATCAGGTCGTATTTGTTTCTATCCACGCCTTCCTTCCGGCCTCGTTCTCCCCACATCGGAGCATCTGCAGAAAAGACCACGTAGCCATGTTTCGCCAGATAATCGCCCACATACTGATTATCGTAAAGCTGTTTTGCCCACGCATCTGCATCATCAAGAATCTCCTGACAGAGCGCCTGCTTCTCCGGAGCATCTTTCTCTTCCGGAGTAAAGAAAGGACGAATCATCTTCTCCTTTCCTATAAAGAGATGAGCACCATGATCATGAAGCGCATTGACTGTTGGGAACGGGCCCTTGCCATCCGGAATCAGGAGATAAGCCGTAATTCGGGAATAGGCGTTGATATTAAAGGCGATTTTCTGCGCCTTATATCCGTCTCTCCGTTCCTCGCCCAATACTTCCATATCCCAAGCCGCAGCCGCTTTCGGAGACGTCATCATACATTCAAACACCTTCGCTCTTGCCGCCTTCTTCCATTTTTTGAAGTTCTTAATCGGACTGTTTCCCCAAGCCATCGGATACGTCAGTTCCTTCTTCAGCGTTTCTACATAGGTAGGAATCTCTCCCTGCCATTCATACTTCTCTCGCTTCTGAAGCTTCGGCTTCGAAGGGGTTTGCGCATGCGACACAGGGGTTTGTGCAAGCGATACAGAGGTCTGAGCAAGCGCCACCGACGCCTGCAACAATGCAATAATACTATATGTGATAATCCTTTTCATTCTATCTTTCTGTTTATAATTTGTCGAGAAGAAATCTATCTTCCTGTTTATAAGATTAGTTATAGTTTGCAAAATTAAGAAATTATCCGCAAAAAGAGCCCAATAATCTCGAAATTTTTGCGTACCTTTGCCTAAACATCTATAAATAACGGATAAAACATCATCAAATAGAAGATAAAACATCAATAAACAACAGATAAAACATCAATAAACAACAGATAAAACATCATCAAATAGAAAATAAAGACATGAAAATAGCAGTTTTTTGTTCAGCAAATAAGAATATCGACCCCGACTTCTTCACGATGACTGAAGAGATGGGAAAGTGGATGGCAGAAAACGGCCACGACCTGGTTTTCGGCGGCTGCAACTCTGGTCTGATGGATTGCATCGGCAAGGCGGTGAAGGCGAATGGCGGCAGAACCATCGGTGTGGTTCCTACGCTTGTAGAGCGAGGCGGCAGAACCTTCCCTGACCTCGACATCGAGATTCCGTGTGATAATCTCAGCGACCGCAAGGACCTGATGCTTGCCCAGAGCGACATCTTCGTAGCCCTTCCTGGCGGCATCGGCACCCTGGATGAAATCTTCACCATCGCCGCCGCCCACACCATCGGCTACCACCACAAGATGATGATTCTCTACAACATGAAAGGCTTCTGGAACTCCACCATCGCCCTTTTGGACGATATGGCAGAGAAAAGCATGATTCGTGGCAATTGGCGAGATGTGATAGAAGTAGCGGATAACCTGGAAGAGTTAAAGGTGATAGTTGAAAATTCCCATTAATATGATTTTTCGGCAAACTTGCACATTTTTGATATTAAGGAAGGAATAGAAGCCTATAAACGAAATACTCAGAAACAAAAGAAAGAGCGGAAAAACAACTGTTAACTGTTAACTCTGTTAACCCCAGTTGTTCTTCCGCTCTGAAACTTTATTTCTTATCACCTTCCCGCTCAAAAAGAAAATTACTTCAGCATCCATTCCCAAGCAGGAATTATATGCACCGCCTTACCATCCACGGTAAGCTCCTCTTTCTCATTCAGCGTAATGATGTAACCCTCAGACAAATCATAGATTTCCATCGCCTCTTGCAAGCCCTCTATTTCACGCTTGCGAGTCTTCTCATCATCCATCTTCACCGTAACCTGGTAAGCCTGGGTAATCCTTACACCTTCTCTCACCACAAAGTCGCACTCTTTCTTGTCGGCATGGTAGAACAAGTCGTAACCCCTTCGCAGCAATTCGATGAAAACGGCATTCTCCAGTTTTACACCATTGTTATCCGTGACATTGAAACCCATCCTGCTGATGATGGCATTATCTATAAAATACACCTTCTTCGGGCTCAACATCTGGGTCTTTACCGATGGAGCATACTTCAACAACTGGAATATCATGTAGGTTTGCTGAATATATTCCAGATAGTTCTTGATAGTTTCGGGATGGCGAATGCCCACTATCTTTCCCAGCGAGTTATAGGTAACACGCTTGGTGGCATTGCTGGCAAGATAAAATGCAAGTTCTTTAATTTCCTTGTCGTTTGTAAGACCATTGCGAGCCATCACATCCCGGAAGATAATGCTCTCATAAAGTGAGGACAGGTAACTGACGGAACCCGTCTGAAGATACTTCGGGAAACCACCCCTCTCCAAGAAATCACGGAAATGTCCCAACAGTTTGGAACGACTCGCCATCAGATAGAAATCTTTCTGCGAAGGCTCAATATGCTCCAGCTGCAGGTATTCGGCAAAAGAGAAAGGATAAACCTCCACAGAGATATAACGCCCTGTGAGGTGAGTGCCCATCTCCTTGCTCAGCATCCGGGCATTGGATCCTGTCACCACCACCTTATTGCCTTCATTGTAAAGACGTCTGACAAAGGTTTCCCAACCCGCAATGTTTTGAATCTCATCAAAGTAATAGGTGTGCTGCTCACCGAAAAGCTCAAAGAAGCATTCCTGCAAGGTTGCAAAATCTTCAAGCTTAAAGTTTACAAGACGCTCATCGTCAAAATTGAAGAAGAAATCTTTCTCCTCCAACTTATCACGCAGTTGCTGCAGCAACACCGACTTTCCACATCGTCTTACACCAGTTATGATAAGGATTTCCGTGGTGGTAAGCCATTCCTCTTCTATGTGTCGAGGGATAGCATCCTGCATAAGATGCTTGCAGTTTTCCTGCTGCTCAAATATAATTCGTTTCAACAGTTCTTTCATTGCTCCACTATTTTATGATTTGTGGGCAAAAATAAGAAAAATATCTGAAAGCAGCAAGAAAAAGCCGAAAATCTTTCATTCAGGATGAACAATTTTTCAGAAATCTTTCATTCCGAACGAATACTTTCTCCCGAAACCTTTCATTCGGAATGAATAGATTCTGATTTTATTCCGCCAGCAGCTTCTCAGCCATCGCCTTACCCAGAGCCTCGCACTGCGCCTTTACCTCTGGAGTAATCGCCTGCTTCATATCCACCGGCTCGCCCACTGGCTCATAGTGGAGCTTGGTTTCGTTCCACTCCTGAATCTTAGCCACAGCCTTGCTTGCCCAGCAATGAGAGCCGTACCAGCCAAGAAGGTGGTTCTTGACGTCCTTATTGGCAAGCTCGGAGAGGAGAACCTCCATCTCGTGATAAAGACCGGCATTGTAGGTTGGAGCACCCACGATGAGACCCTTGTAGCGGAAGATGTCGCGCAGGATGTAGCTGTGGTGAGTCTTCGAGATGTTGTACATTACGATGTTCTTCACGCCAGCCTTGCTTGCTGCACGGGCGATGATTTCAGCCATACGCTCGGTGTTGCCGTACATGGTGCCGTAGCAGATAACCAAGCCCGGCTCCGTCTCGTACTTCGACATCTTATCATACATGCCGATAACCTTCTCAATATGCTCGTGCCAAACCGGACCATGGGTTGAGCAGATGTAATCCAGCTCCACGCCAGCCAACTTCTTCAAGGCATTCTGAACAGGGATTCCATACTTACCCACAATGTTTGAGTAGTAGCGAACCATCTCCAGCCAGAAAGTCTCGCAGTTGATTTCCGTATCGATGATGCCGCCGTTCAGCGCACCGAAGCAGCCGAACGCATCGCCCGAGAAGAGCACCTTGTTCTTTGCATCGAGGGTTACCATGGTCTCTGGCCAGTGAACCATAGGGATGAGAACGAAGCTCAGCTCGTGGTTGCCCAGAGAGAGGGTTTCGCCATTCTTCACCTCTACCACATCATCAGTTACGCCATAGAAGCCTTCCAGCATTCCCAGGGTCTTCTTGTTGCCCACAATCTTGATGTTAGGGTAATATTTCTTGATGAGGGCGATGGAGCCGCTGTGGTCAGGTTCCATGTGGTTGATGATGAGGTAATCGATTTCGCGGTCGCCAATCACCTCGTGGATGTTCTCCAGGAACTGGGTGAAGAAATCTACCTCTACTGTATCTACCAGCGCTACCTTCTCATCGTCAATGATATAAGAGTTGTAGCTCACTCCATTAGGCAAAGGCCAGAGGCCCTCGAAACGATGCTTGTTGCGGTCGTTAACGCCTACGTAATAAATCTTGTTTGTAATCTCAGTCATAATCTATATATTTTTATAATTCCTTCTTCTTTTGCTCTCCAAATTCCTTGGAAACATAATTGTATATGTCCTTGCAGCATTCGGTGGAGAACTCCTGGGCACTCTTCAGGAGGCTATCCCATTGTGCCTCAGATAAGCCACGGTCGATATCCTCGCGGGTGATTCCATCCTTGATCAGTCCGAATACGAAACCGGCATTGAAGTTATCGCCGGCTCCGATGGTGCTCACCGGCTTCATCTTCTCCGAAGGATAACTCTTGGCAAAGCCGTTCTCGGCTCTCACCTCCACAGGCTCAGCGCCCTGGGTGCAGATAAACTTCTTGCAGTAGAAACTGATTTCGGCATTATACACCTTGTCTGCCTCCGGTTTCTTGTAGAGGATTCCGAAGTCCTCGTGGCTGCCACGCACAAAATCGGCGTGCTCCAGGTTCTCTATCAGATTAGGCGTAATCTTCATGATCTCATTCTGATGAGAAGCACGGAAGTTGATGTCGTAATAGAGGATGGCACCGTGATTCTTGGCGTACTCCAGGAAACCGGCCACCTGAGGACGAACCACCGGATTCAGGGCGAAGAACGAACCGAAGAGCACGATGTCGCCAGGATTGATTTCGGGAGTGGCAAACTCCAGCTGGTCGTGGGGATGGTCCTTGTAGAAGATGTAGTCGGCATTGTTGTTCTCGTCGAGGAACGCCAGCGAGAGCGGCGACTTCGATTCCGGAAAGATGCTCACATTGTCGGCATTCACGCCGTTATCTCTCAGAAACTGAATCACATACTCACCAATACGGTCGTTGCCCGCCTCGCTGATAAACGAAGCGTTCACGCCCGAACGTCCCAACGAGATGACTGCATTGAACGATGAGCCACCCGGTACTGCCTCTATCGGCTTGCCGTTCTTGAAGATGATGTCAAGCACGGTCTCTCCTATTCCTATAACCTTACGCATTGTTTTATGTCTCTTTTATATTTTTTTGGGGACAAAGATAAGTCTTTTTGGCGATAATGCAAAATAAATGCTCAATATTTTGGATAAATTACATTTTCAATGTAACTTTGCACCTTGAAATGAAATACAATACTTATACATTAGACAACGGACTCCGCATCATCCACCTGCCATCGGACAGCAAGGTGGTGTATTGCGGCTACCAGATAAATGCCGGCACCCGCAACGAGGAGCCGGGCGAAGAGGGCTTGGCTCATTTCTGCGAGCACGTCACCTTCAAGGGCACCGAACGCAGAAAAGCCTGGCACATTCTCAACTGTCTGGAGAGTGTGGGCGGCGACCTGAATGCCTACACCAACAAGGAGGGCACGGTGTATTACTCTGCCATCCTGAAGGAGCACATCGCAAGAGCCGTGGATTTGCTTTCCGACATCGTCTTCCACTCGGTTTATCCGCAGGCGGAGATAGATAAGGAGGTGGAGGTAATCTGCGATGAGATAGAGAGCTATAATGATTCGCCAGCCGAACTGATATATGATGAGTTCGAGAATATCCTCTTCAAGGGTTCGCCGCTGGGGCATAATATTCTGGGCACAGCCGAGCAGGTTCGGGCTTTCAAGACGGAGGATGCGCTGCGCTTCACAAGGAAGCTTTACCGGCCGGATAATGCGATATTCTTCGCTTATGGGGATATTGATTTCAAGAAACTGGTGAAGCTTATCGGGAAGGCGCTCACAGATGATAGTTCGGGCAAGCTTGCTGAGAAGGGTTGTCACGCAGATTTCGCAGATGACGCAGATTTCTCGGGAGAAACGGGAGACACGGGATTCGCGGGGGCACGGGATTCTGAGATTACGCAGATGTCGCAGGCTCCGCAGATGACGCAGATTTCTAGGGGAGCGATAGATTCGATGGGGTCGATGGATCCGATGGGTTCGCCTGCCGGGCAAACGATTGTGATGCAGAAGAATACCCATCAGGCTCATGTGATGATTGGAACCCGGGCTTACGATGTGAACGACGACCGCCGAATGCCGCTCTATCTGCTTAATAATATGCTGGGAGGACCTGGCATGAACGCCAAACTGAACCTCGCCCTCAGAGAGCACAACGGCTTGGTTTACACCGTAGAAAGCACGATGGTTTCCTATGGAGACACGGGCACCTGGAGCATCTATTTCGGCTGCGATGAGCACGACGTGAAGCGCTGCCTCCGCCTGGTTCGCAAGGAGCTGGATAAGTTCATGCAGAAACCATTGAGCGACGCCCAGCTCAAGGCCGCCAAGAAGCAGATAAAGGGCCAGATAGGCGTGGCTTGCGACAACCGCGAGAACTTCGCCCTCGACTTCGGCAAGAGCTTCCTGCACTATGGCTGGGAGAAGAACGTTGACCGCCTCTACGAGCAGGTGGATGAGATTACCGCCGCCCAGATTCAAGCCGTGGCTCAGGAACTGTTTGATAAAGACAGGCTCACCACCCTGATTTTCAAGTAGTTCTTGAAACAGAAAGCAAAGCAAAAAGCAAAAAGCAGAAGCCATTGCCCCACACGCCCTGTAAGGGCAGAAGCTCCTAGCCCAGGGAGGGCACTGAAAAAGTCCCTTCATTGGTTATGTTAGTTTAACATTCGATCTTTGAAATAGTGTACCCAAAAGTTGCATATGTGCAATATTTTTTGTATCTTTGTAGGAAAATACAAGGATTATGCTAGAGCAACAACAGACCATATCATTCAGTGATTATTCAAGTTTGTATGACTTGATTATCCCAAAAGACAACCTGCTCCGCCAGATTACTGACCTGGTGGACTTTAGTTTCGTATACCAGGAATTGCAGGACAAGTATTGTCATGACAATGGTCGTACAGCAGAGAGTCCTATCCGTATGTTTAAGTATCTTCTTTTAAAGGTAATCTATAACATATCGGATGTTGATGTTGTTGAACGTACTCGCTATGATATGTCGTTTAAGTACTTCTTGGGATTAACTCCTGAGGAGACTAATCTGATTAATCCTAGTTCCTTGACCAAATTCCGTCGACTTCGCCTGAAGGATATGGACCTGTTGGATCTTCTCATCAAGAAGACTGTTTCTATTGCTATAGAAGCTGGTGTCCTCAAGTCTAGAACCATCATTGTTGATGCAACCCATACGCATTCTCGTTCCAACCCTATCAGTGCAGCAAAGAGTTTGGAGTATTATTGCAAGGACGTAATCAAGGTCGTTGATTCTGTAGATGACAGCATGGAATTGCCTGAGCTTCCAAAAGAAAAGAAGTATTCTTCTATCATGACTGCTGCCAAAACAATAGTTGCAACAGTAGAAGCTGACGCTGCAACTGCCAATATGCCTGCAGTCAAGGAACGTCTTAACATGCTGAAAGAAACCATTTCCGATGCAGAGACCCGAGGCGTAATATCAAAAGATGAAGATGCCCGTACAGGACATAAAACAGCGCATTCTTCATTCTTTGGCTATAAGACGCATATAGCTATGAGCGATGAGAGAATTATCACCGCAGCTACCGTCACCTCCGGCGAGAAGGGTGATGGACAGCAATTGCCGGAATTGATAAAAAAGACAGAGGAAGCAGGAATGGAAGTTGATTCCATAGTAGCAGATAAGGCATATTCCAGCAAGGAGAATCTCAAAATGGCAAAGGAAAACAATATGCGCCTCTCTGCTCGTTTAAGCTCTGTAATTGACGGTAATCGAACAAACAAACTCCCTTTTGAATACAACAAGGATGCAGATCTGTACGTCTGCCCAGCAGGGCATCTGGCGAAATGGAAAGAGATGAATAATCGCAAAAATGACAAGCGTCACAGAAACTCCAGCATTACCTATTATTTTGATGTGGACAAATGCAAGGTCTGTCCATTGCGTGAAGGTTGCTACAAGGAAGGAGCCAAGACAAAAACATATGCGGTTACCATCAAATCGGATGAACAGTTGGAGCAAATCGAATATCAAAAAACAGAAGAGTTTATAAATCTTCAGAGGAAACGATACAAGATAGAAGCCAAGAACTCCGAACTTAAGAATGTCTTAGGATATGACAGAGCCCTGTCATACGGTTTGTCGTGCATGGAAATGCAGGGTGCTTTGACTATTTTCGCTGCAAATGTGAAAAGAATCATCAAATTGATGCAAAATGCATAAGGGGGGAAGTAGATTCCTCTATATATTGCCGAATTAAGCGCCAGAAAGGCTATAGAAAGCTATTTGGGGCTATATTCCTGTCCAAAAAAGTATTCCACTTTTAAAAGATGAAATGCTTCTTGGACAAGAATTAAAGTTCAAAAACAAGCTATGCAACTTAAAATTGGGTACCTTTTTCAGTGCCCTCCCAGGGCAACACCCTGGGTATAAACAGCATTTCGCCCTGCGCCCTGTAAGGGCAAAAGCTTTAAAAATACGCATTAATAACTAACTTAATATAAAATTTATGATGAAAAAAATCATGTTATCAATCTGCCTCCTCTGTGCCTGCACTACCTTACAGGCTCAAGGACGCAAGCACACAACTTTCTTTGATCAGAGAGCTACGCTCTTTGAAGTTCTTCCAACCAGCAAGAAGGACATCATCTTCCTGGGCAACAGCATCACCAACGGAGGTGAATGGGCAGAGTTACTTGGCAACCCACACGTCAAGAACCGAGGAATCAGCGGCGATAGAGCCGACACCCTTCTCGACCGCCTCCACGTCATCACCAAGGGCAAGCCAGCCAAGATCTTCCTCTTGATTGGCATTAACGACCTCGCCGGCGGTCGCAGCGTCGAGGACATCGCCAAGGACATCGATGAGATTGCCGAGCGAATCAAGAACGAATCTCCTTCTACCCGACTCTATCTGCAGAGCGTTCTGCCGCTGAACCCAAAGTTCAACATGTTTGTTACCCACATGAACCGCAAGAAGGATGTTCCTGCCCTCAATGCCCTGATCAAGGACATCGCCAACCGCCGCGGCTTGACCTACATCGACCTCTTCTCTGAGTTCGTGGCTCCTGGAACCCAGGACATGAACCCAGATTATACCAACGATGGCTTGCATCTGCTCGGAAAAGGCTACCAGAACTGGGTTAGAATCCTGAAGCCATATCTTGGGAAATAAATTCAAAAGAGATAGATTTACCTACATATCAATAAGTTACGTAATTTCTTCTATGTGGTAAATCTCAAAATCATCCTCGAATAGGGGTATAAACAAAGAAAATCGGGCTGTTAACTGTTAACCTGTTAACCGCCCGATTCCTTTTTATATAATGTATGTCTGATTTTTTGTTGTTAAACGAAAAAAGGAGCATCATCCGCTCCTCATCCGGAAAGCCCCATTGGCTCCCCTCCTACATTCTGGAAGCCCATTTGGCTTCCTGCTTTGCTTCAATTACTGTTTTTGAACTTTTAATGTTCTTTACTTTTAAATACCTGAACTTCTTAAAGTCGTTGAACTTCATAAAGTTCATTACCTCGTTGGCTTTTACTTAAGCGAGCTTGTTGCTTGCTGCGCCAACTGTTGCAGCGAATGCTACTACTGCTGCGAATGCAATTCCTAATACTAACATAACTTTTCCTTTCTTTACTTTAAATTAAACATTATCCTTTATATTAACAATCTTTCAACGTTACCCTGCTTCTCCAATCTTTCACCTTATCTAATACCTTCGTTTATCCTATCTAATACCTTCGTTATCCTTACTCTAACAATCTTTCTTCCTTATAACCAATACTTTATGTTACCTGAACTAACAATCTTTTATCCTTCTTTCTTAATTCCGGTGCAAAGATACAAACTTTTGTGTTCGCACACAAATATTTTAGAAGAAAAGTTTCAGAAACCCCCGATTTCTTGATAAAGGTCAAGTACCTTTACATTCTCGTTACAAAATCAGACACGGATTACACGGATCCGTGCCTAATCTATTCTACGCTGCCATTCCCGGCGTTCCATAATGCCCATACTTGCCTATGAACTTAGCCGTCTTCGAGAAGGTGCCATCCTCGTTCTTCACGATGAAACCACGCTTCTTCCAGTTGCACAGCAAGATGGCAAGTTTCGTCTTCGTGCCGTGAATCTGACACACACGCTGAATCTCCACCTTATCAAAGGTATCGTGAACATAGAGCAGAAGATTGCTCACACCCGTAGCATGATAAACCATACGGCTGTCGGCATCTATCGCCTCCTGCATCTGATTGCCGAAGAAACGCATCTTGCACCACAAATCATACTTCACGCTCCACTCTATGAAATCCTCTATCGACTTCTCCCACTTCTCGCCATTAGCCAGATAAAGCACCATCGCACGGCGGAAACCATTTGCCAAACCACGCTTGGCAAACTCGGCGTATGGCTTGTTGTAAGCCAGCTGAGCCGTCTCCATAATCTCATTCTCCAGTCGCTCGATGAGCAGTCGCGCCTTCTTGCAATCCTTGAAACCGCTGGTGCCGTTGAGATGATGAATGTAAGGAGCCAGCTGCGCCTTGAACAGGGCATCATACTCGCCTACCACCGGACGCGGAGCGAAATCGGGACGGATGATAGTGGCTAGCGACAAGCGGCTCACGGCGCCATCAGCCACCTCTCTTACCGAGAAGAACTTCTGGGTAACGGCGATGGTGCTCGAAGCATTCCAGTTGAAACGGGTCTTCACCTGCGCCGTAACGCTCTTTACGCCTACACGCTCCTGACCATCCAGCGAGCAATCCCAGCAGCAGCGAATCAGCTGACTAGGGTCGTTGAACTTCTTGAGCATATCCACCTCGTCCATCTTGCAGTAGAGGAAGCCGTCGCCAGCCTTCTGCACATCGTCGAGACGCTGGATGTAGGCAGCACGGGTAAGGTCGGGCGAAACGATTCGGATGCAGATATCCTCCGGGCGCACCGGCTTTTTCTTGTTGTCGCCCATGGTGCTCACCTCATCCTTCCAATCCTGCTCCTTCTGGCGGTTCACCTTATCCATCTGCACCAGGTCGTCGATGATGCAGTCGATAGCCCCATTCACCAGCGATTTGCCCGAAGACATCGCTGCCACCAGCAGATTCATCATTGCCGGCTCGTGCACCTGGTTATCGGTGTATCTGAAGCTTACGCCCTTGAGGTGAGCGGCAAGCGGAGGGAACACCGCCATTGCCACGGCTGGCTTGAAATCAGCAGGCACCTTGCTGGTGAGCAGCTTCACGAGCTTAGGCAGCTTGGCAGGCATCTGAGGGGGAACATCGGCGTAGATTCCCGCCTTCTCGGTGACCTGCTTGGCGAGATAATTCTTGCGGGCAATCTCCACCGCCTGCTTCACGAGCTGCGGCATTTCCGTGGATTGAGCCACCTTGCAGGCATTCTCCACAGAGGCGAACGCCTTCGCCTCGTCTTCGCCGAAGATTTCGATAACCTGCTTTATCCAAGCCACCTCGCTATTGCAGATGTATCTGAGCAGGCAGGCTTCACGATAGATGAAGTTATTGCGGTTGCCATGGGCAGGAGCACCGCCCATCAGCTCCACCAGCGCCTTGGTAATCTCCTCATAAGGAACTCCATCGTAGGTTTGCTCATACTGCGCAGCATTGGCTGCCTTTCTCGCCTTCTCCTCCTCGCTCTCGATGGGTTGGAAATCTACGGTTGGAGCAGATGATGATGAAATATCCAGCGGACGGCCGTCAATATCCAATCCTCTCTTTCTATAAGCCTCACGATATTCTGCCACGGCCTCCTCGTCCAGGCGCTTGTACCAGTCGTCGGCAGTATAGATTTGGCTGGTTGCATCGGTGATGAAGATGATGCGCTCGGGAGTAACGCAGCTAGGGTCTTCGGTGGCATGAATGAGCTTGCAGAAGGCACTCTGCGCCTCGGCGATGGTCATTCCCACCGGGATACGGATATCGATGTGCGCCTTGTTGCGAGCCGAACGTTCCACGTGAAGCACTTTCCCCTTCCAAAGCTCGATGTCATCGGCAGAGAAAATCTTCTCTCTGAAAAGCTTCTCCTCTGCATCATCAAACATCCCGTTCAGCAGCAGGGCATTCTTCACGGCCACCTCTACCTCCTCCGGGTTGTCGATGTCAACGGTGGTTTGGAAGGTAAAGGCCTCAGGGTCGATGGTCTTCTGGGCACGATGGTCGTCGATGAAATGGAAGTAGTGAGGCGAACGGAACGGCAACTGCTTCTTCAGGAAGCCCACCTGCTTATCCAGCTGCTTGTAGGCATCGCCCGCCTTCATCTCCTCCTGCTTGGCGGTAAGGTCGCGAATCTGCCCTACGAGCTGGGCGAGCCAAGGCTGCTTGGTAAGCTCGGTGTAGTAATCGAGAAGATAAGTAGAAATCTTACCCATGTTCGCATTGCGATTAGGGTTCATGGCGATGAGACGGCTGCTCATCTGCTTGCACTCATCAAAGGATAATAACTGTTTCATAGTTCTTTCTTTTTTTTATTTTGTTTGAAAGTTAATAGGCAGATTGTTTCCAAAACTGCCGCTCTCCATTTTGAAAAGCGATGCAAAGGTAACAAAAAAGAAAGTAACTCCATTATTATACCTCTGCCAGCGGATGGTGTATAAAAATATGGGGGAAGAGGGATAAAAGTTTTTAGATTAAGGGATAAAGAGAGGTATAAAACATGATAAAAGCAAGAAAAAAGAAAAAGAACGAGGAAGAAACAAAAAAAACGTTGGCAACAGATTTCTATCCATTGCCAACGTCCCTTATTTCTTAAGCCAATCATCTAAAATAATACCCTTCTTAAAGGCTTCTTCCCTCAAGATTCCCATAAAAATATCAACAATCTCACAATAACGATTGAATTTTGCTTCCTGCGTATTGACAAGCTCTTCCTGCTGCAGACATTTCCATTCCAATGCCTTATGGTTAGAAAAGGGAGCGACTCCTGCTTGCCTCAAATCATCCCTACCGCAGAGAGGAGCTTTCGGACCGGATATTTTTTTGCCTTCAAATAGCTCTTCCAAGAAAGTACAGAACGACTGAGGAGAATTGGATGGGAGTAGTTCCCAATCGCCCATCAGGCGGAAAACAGGATACCAATAGACCTTTTTTGAAAGAAACATGCCATAATATCCCCTCTTCTGATAAACAGCAATCTTCAAGACTGCCTTTTTCACCAATTCCCTGAGTTCCTCCTTATGCTCTCCAATCGCAGGTTTCTTCCCCACTGTCTTCATCGCCAGCAACGATTCCTCATTGCCGTGCTTGCCCCACTGCTTCACATCCTTCACCCTGCCGTTCATGATCATCAGGATGATGCCCGAGAGCAGCTGCTGCATCTTGCGTCTCGGCACCCGCTTGTAGAACACCTGACGGAGAAAATCAACGGGGTCTGCCTTGAACGTGCGATAGAGATTGAAGGGGAATGCCTCCAGCTGCTGCTCTATCTGGTCGAGTTGGTCGCGATAGTCGTAGGTGCCCGTCTGGCGGGCGAGGATTTCGGTGGGCGTATCCACGAAGAAGCATAGCGCCGCCTTCTCGCGATAAGAGGAACTGGTGATGAAGCCCATCTCCGTGAGCAGTTCTTCTCTGAATTTCTGCACCTCCTCATCCTTCACCAGGGCAAGCTTCTTGAGGAGTCGGTTTCGGGCTTGGGTGGTTTCCCGGGAATAGTCGTTGCGCTGGTTCTCCAGGAATTTACGCAGACGCTTCTTGGCTTCCAACAGGAAATTGCCCAATTCACTTTCGAGATCTTCTATCTCCGAAGAAGCCAATGGTTCCAGGAACGAAGTCTTCTGGTTCGCATCGAACGCATCTTTTTGGTTCGATTCGAGGGAATTCTTTCTGTTCTCCTCGAGGGAATTCTGAATACGGATGATGTGCCCTATCAAATCTTCGAGCATTCGGGTGCTGGCACTGAATCGGGCCAGCTTATCGATGGTAAGGATAGGACCCGTGTAGTGCCAGTCGTCATACTCCCTATCATCATACATCTTGCTTCGTGCCAGTTCCAGCTCTTCATCGGTTGCCTTTATCATGGCCTCCACCTTCAGGTAAAGTCCCGACTTGTCGTTCTCGCCCTTGCTGCCCCATCCCACGCAGGTGGTTCGCAAGCTTACATCATGCGATGCGATGATGGCAGCTCTCACATCTTCCGATTCCAATGCTCCCACGAATCCCACGGCAACATCGTCTTCATCATAAGCTCTTACGGCAATTAAGTCGCAGACATTATCGTCGTCGGGCACCAGACAGATGGTTTTGCCCAGTGCTTGCTTGGCGTACTCCACCTCGTGATTCTTCACATCGCTATGGGTAAGCCCTACTATATGAAATTTCAGTTTATTCATCTGCTTCTTTTTATTTTTGATTCTTTGATTTCATGATTCTTTGATTTCTTGATTCTTTAGAATCTCGATTCTTTGTTGTTGATAAGTTGAAGGCAAAAGTACGGATTAAAATCGATACCACCAAGCATTCTTGCAAAAAAGTTTAGTTTTAGTTAAAAGTTGATAGTTGAAAGTTTATAGAGGGTTAACAGGGTTAACAGTTAACAGCCGTTTTTCCCTACTCCCTCTTGCGTACATTATTATATTTAAATATATATATACTTCTTTTTATGTTGGGGGGTATACATTTTCAGCTGTTAACTGTTAACTCTGTTAACCCTGCTGCGCTGTTGGTTTCTCTGAAAGCTTCTTTGACAGCTCCTCTGTTGGCTCCTCTGAAGGGATAATAGATGCCTCGCTTTGATCTTCATTGATAACCGGAGGGCGTCATCATAGATGGCAAGGAATGCTGCAGAACGAAGACCGAAAGCCAGCAATATGTTCCCTTAAGGAACTACGAGTTTCAGTTAAGAAACTATGATTTTCCCTTAAGGAAACTATGAGTTAGTTTTTTTAACATAAAGCTCTAAAGCAGCCAAAGGAGAATAAGAGAGGTTGGAACGTAAACAGTTGGGAATGAGTAGATTTGCACAAAGTTGCCAAATCAGCATAAAGCAAGCGAGTGAGGAATATTGAAGTAGTTCAGTTACTAAATCGTGAGCCACAGTTACCTATGCAAAGCAGGTAACAATGCGGAAAGGCAACTTTGTGCATCAACGGATTTTATTGCGCTGATTCTCAATGTTTTGCGTATCAAGGAACGCTTACAAAATGATTATATTTGCACACTCAAAATGTAAGCGTTATGAAAATCGAAAAATTCAAGGTGTTGCTCTACCTAAAAAAGAGCGGAATGGACAAGAATGGAAAAGCTCCCATCATGGGACGCATCACGGTGAACAGGACTATGGCGCAGTTCTCCTGCAAGTTGTCTTGCACTCCATCGCTTTGGAATCCCCGTGCCAGCCGATTGGAGGGCAAGAGCAAGGAAGCCGTGGAGACCAACAAGGACATCGGGCAGTTGTTGCTTTCCATCCAAAAGGCTTTCGATGTGCTTGTGGAAAAGAGAACGGACTTCGAGGCTAAGGATGTCAAGGAGGCTTTGCAGGGCAGCGTCAAGACACAGACCACCCTTCTCTCCTTCGTGGACGAGCATATCAGTGAACTCAGCACCCATGAGGGCATCGATATGTCGAAGAGCAGTGTCTGGACTTACAGAAAGATTCGCAAGAATCTCGCTGAGTTCATCGGGGAGAAGTATAGGTTGACTGATTTGGCTTTCGGACAGCTGACCGAGCCTTTCATCAGTGACTTTCACCATTACTTGCTTGACGAGAAAGGCTTTTCATCAGGAACCATCACCATCTATGTGTCGCTCTTCAAGAAGATGTGCCGCATCGCCTTTGAGCGAGGCTTGTGCAAGAACCTGCTGTTCGCCCATTATCGGGTTGGCACTCCAAGGGTTACGACACCCAAGGCTCTCAGCATGTCTGATTTCATAAAAATCCGTGATGTGGAACTGCCCGAAGACAAGCCGAGACTATCCGTTAGCCGTGACCTGTTTCTTTTCGCCTGCTATGCAGGAACAGCCTTCATAGACACCGTTTCCATCACGAAAGCCAATGTCAAGGTGTTGGAGGATGGCGACAAATGGCTCATCTATAACCGCAAGAAGACCGGAACACTTGCCAGGGTGAAACTCCTGCCCGAGGCGTTGGAGCTGATGGCGAAATACGAGGATGGGGCAAGAGATACCCTTTTCCCATTGCTGAGCACGAATCGTGTTCGTATCGATCTCATCACCATCTGCAAGTTGGCGGAAACGAGCAAGACCTATTCCTACCACGTGGCGAGTCACAGCAAAATCTTTTATTAATTGAATATCAACGAGTTAAGTGCTTTGAAGAATGTAACTGCTAACGATTTAGAAACGAGCTATATTCTTTTTCTTTCACAACTTTGCAATATACAAAGAACGCTTTGATTTCGAGTGCAAAGTTAAATCTAATTTCTGAAAAACAACATTTTATGCTGTGATTTTACAAAATATTAAGATAAGTCTTTGCAAAGGTAAAAGAGTAGTTACCAACAGTAATTTTCATGTAACGTCATTTTAAGAGTCTGGCAAAAAGAACATATTCATAAACGCATATATGTATCTTGCCATGTTGGGAAATCAATTGCTTAGTTCCATTTTTGCAGATTATATTTCTATTTTGTCTAAATTACGACGGAATACAGCAGATTTTCAAGGGATTTGGATGGATTATCACGATAAAATATTATTTTTGTAGCGTAAAAACGATAAAAACATGAAGTTAAATCGCATAAGAGCAGTCTTAGAGGACAAAGGGATAAGCCAAACATGGCTTGCAAAGAAGTTAGGAAGGAGTTTCAGTACGGTCAATGCTTACGTATGCAACCGTTCTCAACCCAACCTTACCACACTTCTTGAAATTGCACAGTTCTTGTCTGTGGATATGAAAGAACTTATCACGGACAAAAAGGAACGCAATGATTGAAGAGATTATGAGAGACAAAATAATATCATAACATCATTTTGTGGATAAACTAAATATAATATTTGTAAAATAAATTGAACTTTTCTCATAAGAAAAGAAATATACTATAAGAGTTCATATCTCTCTACATGTTAAATTATTAATTGCTGATAACTATGAGACTGAAGCCAAAACTCCTCAATGCAATAATATTAGGATTGACAATGTTCCTTTCAATGCAAACAGCTTTTGCTGCTTGCAAACAGTCATTTGCCGCTCAACAAAAGAAGGTAGCGACCATTAGCAAAAAGAGAGTTGTCAAGAGCAAGAAGAGAACCTATCGCAAGGCTTCGGCGCGTAAATATTCGCATAGGGAACTGAACGCCATTATGCGGATACTTGAGCGGAAGTTCCTGTCGGAAGACAAGACCCCGGCCTTGCGAAATGTTGTTGGATTTGGAATGGGATCCAACTCCATTGATGTTGCGCTCCGTTGGAACACGAAGGAGAAGCAGCTGGAGTTTCGTAGGCAGATTTACAACTCGCCCGCCATCAGGTTTGAGGGCAAGTTGGACCCTATCATCGACAACAGGGAAGGCGTGAGCACCTACCAAGGCATCTCCCTCAAGGCGGAGAAGCCTTCCTATCCATTGGGCACCACGGAAATCAGATTCACGATTACCAACCATAGTGGCGAGGAATTTGTGTATGGCGAAGCATATAGCATCACAGTCCAAGGAGCGGATGGCAATTGGTTTGTTGTGCCCACCGATTGCTCGTTCACGGCCATCGGTCATGTTTTAAGCGATGGTCAAAGCGGCACCATCACGGCCCATCTTTTTCCCGATATTCTGCCAAACAAGCCAGGCGTCTATCGCTTCTTCTACGAAGATAACATAGATGACAATAAGGTGCTGCTTATGGCAACCTTTGAGTTGAAGTAAATAAAAAGAATTGTTGCTTATGAAAATACTCTTCAGTTTATTGGCATTTTGTTTATTTGCCTCATGCGTCCATTCTCAAGAAGCGCTGGACACGGTAAGTGTGCATGTACAGTATCGTGCATTATATAAACACACACATGAGCAAAAGGAAGCGTACGATGATATAAATCTGTTGGATATAGGGAGACATTCATCTCGGTTTTATAGCCAACGATTTGAGCATTTTCTGCATCAGCGCGACTCTGTTAATACGGAGTAATCCAAAAATGTTAAACAAATCTTGGTGGAATAGATAATGAAATATTTTTTAATGGGATTGAAACATTTTAAGAATGTTGCAATTGCATGTGCTCCAGACAATGTCGGTTTAGCGCATGAGTTAATCGGTGCTCTAAGAGAATCAGAGGTAATGCCATTTGATTTTACTCTTAAAGCTTTAACGGTAAAAAGTGATGGAATACATTATTCTAATGATTTCTCACGTGTAGAAACTATCTGGTTGGATTACCAACCAAATAGTTTAGCATGGCCTTTGTTCTCAGAAAAATTAAAAAATTTAATTAAAAAGATGTTGACAGGAAAAGAAGGTCTTAAGTGGATTTCATGCAATATTTGTTGTGGAAAAGAAACCAGAACATACCATATACCACATTTTATTGAGGAATTGGACGTGTTAAATAAGGATAAATGCTTCTATTCTAATAATGGTGGTTTAATAAAACCAGCATATTCCTCTTTGAAAATAAAAGATTACAGTATATTTCCAAAACCAGCAATGAATGATTTATGGCAAATAACTGCAGCTATATGTATTTCAGACAAAGTAAAAAACGCTTTAATGAAGGCTAATATTTCGAATATTGCTTATGAAGCAGTTTCTGTATATTAAGAGTGCGCATTATTTTCTAAAAATGTGTACTTTTTTTTAAGTTGTCTAAATTACGACAGAACACAGATGTTCAATGATATGAAGTTAAATCGCATAAGAGTTGTTTTAGCGGACAAAGGGATAAGCCAAACATGGCTTGCAAAGAAGTTGGGAAGAAGTTTCAGTACGGTCAATGCCTATGTGTGCAATCGTACCCAACCCAACCTTACAACGCTTCTTGAAATTGCACAGATATTGTCTGTGGATATGAAGGAACTTATCTCAGACGCGAAAGAACGTAGTACTAAATAAAAGACAAGACATAATGGAACAGTCACAATATAACTTTTTGTTCTCGTTCATCTGGAACATAGCCAATGATGTACTTGTGAACGCTTTCAACAAAGGCGATTACAAGAAGGTCATTCTGCCTATGTTGGTGTTGCACCGCATTGACGTGCTGCTTGAACCGACAAAGGATGCAGTTATACAGATGAAAGAACAACCTGACAACAAGAGCTTCCAGAATGCCATCAATGAAAGAGTTTTCCAACAAGTGTATAGCAAAGTATCACAAGGACTATAAAACAAGAAAGAAATGAGCAAGACTATTATGAAATATTTATTGGCTTTATGCCTTATTTGTAATGTTGGCAATGCGTTTGCACAACATCGTTATTATTGCGAGGTAAAGGGTATTGAGAAAGACCTTTCTTCTGGTTTGAAAATAATCTTCGACTTCGGGACAAAGGCTTCATATAATATTTGGGGAGACCTCAGCCGCAAATTGAAATTTGTGGATGAAAATGGCGAAGAAATCAAGTTTAACAGCATGGTAGATGCAGCAAATTATATGGTTGACAAGGGGTGGAACTTCCAACAAGCTTACTCTTCTGCCTATGGCGGAAAACCTGTGATACATTGGATTTTCTACAAAGATGCAGATAATATGGATAAAGCCAGAGAAGGTATTATGACCAAGACGGAATATCAGAAACTAAAGAAGTGAAGCTATGACAGAAGAAGAAAAGAAAACGTTGGTTGATGCGGTGAATTGCAAGTATCCACATCAGAACCTAACGGAGATTTACTACAATATAGGTAGAGCATTGCCTTTTACTGCCCAAAGATTCCCTGACGGAAGAGTTTCAGACTGGTATCGTAATCAGTATGTGGAGGTTGTACGAGTAGAACCACATGGAAGAGGTGGTAAGTTTGGAAATGTATTTGGTTTTTATTACCGTAATGGTGAAAGAGCTGATGCTTATGAGAATGACCCAGAACACAGTTGGTGTACAAAGGATGATACCGAACCGCAACCAATACCATGTTGTGGATGTGGCTCATGGATGTTGTTGGACATCATAGGTGAGAAGACTACAGAATCAGTTAAGGTTCTCGGTCTTGATGACAAGATTGGCTTTGGTAAATATAAGGATATGACTTTGAAAGAGGTTATTGTTAAAGATTGGCAATATGTCAAATGGGCAATTATTGACTCCCAACACTTCTATACCGATGTTGATAAGGTATTGGAATATCATATGGAGAATAGACCAACACTTGGTCCTAACGATATAATGAGCTTCGGGAAATACAAGGGAAAGTCCATTGAGGAGGTTTGCAAAACAGACCGACAATACCTTATATGGCTTTCACAAAACAACGATTCTTTCAATCTTGATTGGGAGAAATTCAAGTAATCAAATTATAATGTAGCTATGAAGGGATTTATGTTAATATTTTGCTCCCTGCTTATAACATTCGGAGCAACTGCACAAAGTAAGTTAGGTTCGCAAACTCCTAAGAAATCTATATTCATTACATCAATACTTTTGGTATTGATGATCCTAGTTTCTTGTTCTGTCGGATATAAAAACGATGGTAAGGAGGTAACATGGCATACGTGGAATGAAGGAAGCGGTCATACTTCAAGGCATGTTGATGCAGACCCAAAGACTTTTGAAAAACTGAATGATGATTATGGTCGAGACAAGAAACACGCATTCTACGAGGGCGATATTATCAATGGTGCCGATGGCGGCTCGTTCCGTGTGCTTACCAAATCGTATGCAGCAGACAATACGCATGTATATGTTTCCGGTGAATTGATAGAAAAGGCGGATCCGGCAACATTCAAAGTGCATTCCTACTATTTTGCAGAAGATGCCAACGATTTTTATTGGGATGGGAAAGCATTGAACGTAAGAGATAAATCGACATTCAAAATCTTAGGCAGTTCAGATTCTTGGGAAACTCATTGGGCAAAAGACAAATACAATGGATACTACCTTGCAGGAGGTGTGATTACAGATATCGATTACGAGACTTTCCACCCGATTGAAGCAGAGATTCCGCTCCAATCAGGAGACTATGCCGCTGACAAGCACAAAGTGTTTTTCAGGGACAGGGAGGTTCCCGGTGCTGACCCTGCGACGTTCAAGGAAGTGGACTTCTATATAGGGCAAGACAAGCACAGGGCTTACAATAAAGGGATTCCAACCCAAATAAAAGATTATTCCAAACTCACCGAAGTAGGCCGTTTGATGTATTCCGACGGAACGAATATCTACGATTCCCATTTTAATATCCTTCCTGAAGCCGATGTCGCGACTTTCGAGCATATTTCCGACAACTGGTACAAGGATAAATCGCATGTCTGGTGGAGTTCCCAATTAGTTGCCGGGGCAAATCCCGAAACTTTCCAGCCTGTGCCCGCGGGAGGTTTCGGGGGAGATTTCAACTATGGGAAAGATGACAAACATGTGTTTTGGAACGACTCCATCATTCAAGGTGCTGACCCCGGAAGTTTTGAGAAGATGACATTCCCGGACGGCGACAGTTGGACGGTGTTCGACCGCAACCGAATATATGAAGGCAAGGATTCTCCCAAACTGCGTGAATATCTGAAAAAGAAATATGGAAAATGAGTATGGAAATCATGCTGCGCTATATAGTCGGAATCGCTATTGCTTATGGCATAGGCAAATGGATATATCAGTCGATACGTTCACGGTCGATTGACTATTTTTTATTGGCGATTATCGCGCTTATGGGTGCAGTTTTATGGCTTTCAAGAGGGTTTCTTATCTCCAACCGTGTATATGATTTCTTGATGATTGTCGTATGGCTTGTTGCTGTCGGTTGTTTTATCATTTCCCGAAAATCCCAATATGGCAAGTATTTGAAATTTGCTACTGTTGGCGGTCTTTCTACTTTTCTTGTGCTTTTTGTCTATTGGAATGTAAAAGCGGAGTCTATCAAACCGATAACATTGACAACTCAGCTGAGGGGATATTCAACAAATAGAATAGTTGAGGTATGTTTCCGTTATAACGAAACTCCATTTAGGAGAAGTTACAATCTCAACCAATACCCAAATGTAAAGCTACTCCCTGAACAGTACGATGTAAGGCTGACAATCAAACCTATCTCGGCCAATGTTGCCAAACTTGAATCAATAACGCTAATTCCAAAAAACAGAAAATGAAGCAGTGGTAGAAAATTCGGGGGTTACATCTTTTAAACAAGCGTTTCTGATACAGCGTTAAGCCAATCAGATTATTTCTATTTTGTGTTCAGTCGCATATATAGAGAGATGCGACTGAACACATAAGAGAATCACTTGAGCTAAAACCAATTGAATATGATAATGTATTAAACTTCGCATTATGAAAAAAATTATTATAGCAACTCTTATAATTTGCGTTGTGTTTTGTATGTTGTTATCACACAAAGAATACCGAAATTACAAGATAACGAACATTACACTTTCTGAGATTGTTATCAAAGATTCTCTTTTGAATTTGAGAAAGGGAAATAGATATTTCCTATTAGAATTCATGGTAGACTATTGCAATAGTTCTTTAACTTTTATGGGAGGAGGTATAGAACCTGGTTTGAATGGTACAATTGAGTCAATTAAATCTATGAAAATAATAGATTCCAATGGCAATGATATATCCTCGTTGTTTCATAATCTTACAATTGAGGACAATGATTTATGGCTCGACGATTACTTAGTTTTTTCTAAAAATTATAATATTGATTCTTTGGTAAATAGCATAAATCATCGAGATAGAAATGAAATTGGACAAAGAATTACTATTCCACGCTTATTCGTGATTGATTCTACTTCTGTAATCCCAGACTCTATTATTCTAAATTTTGGAACACATTCTATCATTAGTAATGTCAAATATAAAAAAAATAAGCCTTTTGTTTTAAGTACAAGTGATAGATAGAAATATAAAACTACGTCACAATATTAGACGCACCTTTGGCGGAAAAGCATGTATGACTTGAACATGCGTGTCGCCAAATAATCCCTGCTTGGTGAGACAATAGAAAAACATTGATAGACATATTATTGTGCGTTTTCTGATTAATACTGCAATTCAATGCAATAAATTCAATATCCAGTCGTTCTTTAGTTATAACATAAAAGTAAAACAATATGAACTATATTTGTGTTTGAGGAATATTAGCGTCTATAACAGGAATTGCAATAATGTTTTCAGTTATTAAGCACAAAAAGTCGGTAAGTGCCGTAAAATATGGCACTTACTTGATTTTTTCAATTTTGATGATATGCTTAGGGATAACAACCATCTTATTTAAAAGATATGATAGTATTTGTGCAATATTCTATGGTATTACTTTCCTAAATATTACATACAAAGACAGGCGTAATTTCCCACCGAGTTTTACAATAAACTATATAAATTATCTTCAAGGATATATTGTTGGTTTTGTGTCTATAATGTATGGTTTGTTTAGAATTTTTGAATAGTAAGAAGAATGGAAATATTAAAGATTTATTGAAGCGGAATTCCTCCTAATCAGCCTTTCCAGATAAAGCCTTTGTATTGCGCCCAACCAAAGTAGGACAATGGCTTTTCCTTTGTGGGCAGCAGTCTTCGGCTTCATTTCCTGTTACGCTTCGCTTCATCTGCACCTTTTTGGTGAAAACAACCTGAATCAGAGGAAGACCTCCTCGAACACCGCACCGACGGCACCGATGTCTTCGATACTCTCTATATCGGCTGCGAGAAGTTCCCACAGCACGATTTGTATCCAATTGCTATTGGTGGAGTGAGATAAGCAATATTTTACGTTAATAAGTCTTTAAACATTTGGAATTTCTGAAAATAAATGCTATTTTTGCAGATCAAATAATAATTTATACCTAATAAAACGAGAATGAATATGAAGAAGATTTTAACAATGCTATTTGCCCTGTTGTTTGCATTTACAATGCAAGCACAGAACATCAAGTTGACACTGAACAATGGTCAAACAGTGAGTGGAAACACTAAATCTTTGTTTATGTACGACAACGGAAGTGAAATCCGTGTTAAAGATAAAAAGAATGGTGAGCATAAAGATTACAAATCGTCTGAGATAAAAGAAGTAAAGTATTTCGACGAGAAAGGAAAAGAATGGATTACATTCGTTCCTCTGATGGCGCAAAAAACTATGCCGAGCGTTTGGGTCAAAAGTCCAAAACCATACAAAGAACCAGTATTTATGATTCCTTTATATGAGGGAAAGAGAGCTACTGCATATATGCATCCAATTACCACTCAGACCAATACCAAGAATTTACATATAACTGGAAGTGGCTGCATTTATTATTTTAAGGTTAAGGGTGAGGATGTCGCCAGAGCCTTTTGGATGTCATCTGCCATTGGTGTGAAAGCAATGTTGAAAATTGTCTTCAAAGACTTTCCTGAAATGAAACCCATTATTAAGGAGCTTGACACAGACAAGTTTTATGAAGATCCGACTATGCTCATAAAGATGTTTGACGAGGCGAAATAATGTACTTTACAAATTTCTTTAGAAAAATATAATGAAGCGGAACACCGCCTAATTCCCCTAAGCCTTTGTCTTGCGCCCAACCAACGTAGGACAATGGCTTTTCCTTTGTGGGCAGCAGCCATCGGCTTCACCTCCTGTTACGCTTCGCATCTTCTGCACCTTTCGGGTGAAAACAACCTGAATCAAAAGAAGACCTTCTCGAACACCGAACCGACGGCACCGATGCCTTCGACACCCTCTACATCGGCTGCGAGAAGTTCCCACAGCACGATTTGTATCCAATTTGCGTTGGTGGAGTGAGATAATGCAATAAAATCGGAGAATTGCCGTTTTTATGGTGTAACTTTGTGAGGTAAATTAAGAAATAACAATGAAAATAACGATAATCAATAAAATCCTATTATGCTTTATCTGTAGCATTGTTCCTTACATATCTAAGGGCCAATGCTTGGACTCATTTAAAAGCGTGTGTTTACCTGACAGTATAGCGGAACAAATAGAAAACAACTATGAATATAAAAAGGCAAATGCAAGTAAAAATGTTGTAAACCTTATCTCTCCTAATAATTATCTTTGGGGAGATGGAATATATGCCTTCAAGGGTATGGGACCGCATTTTCCAAGACGAATCTTTGCATACAAAGGGGGACGATTATTCATCTTTAATAGCCGAGGGGACTATAATCCAGAAGGTGTTATTACGGAATTCTGCTCTTGTATAAAAACACTAAATTTGACACATAAGGAAATTGTCGATTATCTGAATGTAATATGCTTATATTTACAGGAAGAAGCGGAAACTGATTATGGAGATACAATAAAGTGATTAAAGATATTCTTGTTTTTATATTGGCCTGTATTATTGGAACATCGTGTAGTAATAAAACAAAGCGTGTAAATACGAATTTCAATGAAACTCATGCTAATAAAGATATAAAACCATCTAAAATGAGTTTTGCATCTTTAGGTACTTTTTCAAATAATGTTGAATCTGCGTTAATACCTTGTTATGACTTAAATATTGACAAGTATATTCAAAAGTCAAAAGAAATTTTTGACTGGATGGAAATTATGGAATATCCACCTCATATATTTACCTGTCAAAATGGTTGTTATTTCTTATTATCTATGACAAAGAATGTCACAGGATTAGATACAAATTTTTATCACTGGCTTATTTTAAACGCCAAAGGTGAAGTCATTGCCAACATTGTAAGTTTTTCTAAAAACATCAATAATTGTTATATAAAAGATGGGAAAATACACATGGTCACCTTTGACTATGACGATGAGTTCTTCTTTAAGGAGCAGTCAGAACGAATACCTATAAAAGAAAGAGACTTCATTGTTGGGAAGAAGTTGATTTTATACAAAGAGAATAAATTTTACGTTGAAGCAAGGTAATGAATTTGAAGATATTGAAGCGGAATCCCTCCGAATCCGCCTTTCCATAAAACCTTTGTCTTGCGCCCAACCAACGTAGGACAATGGCTTTTCCTTCTTGGGCAGCAGCCATCGGCTTCATCTCCTGTTACGCTTCGCTTCATCTGCACCTTTTTGGTGAAAACAACCTGAATCAGGAGAAGACCTTCTCGAACACCGTAACGACGGCACCGATGCCTTCGAAACGCTCTATATCGGCTGCGAGAAGTTCCCACAGCACGATTTATATCCAATTGCTATTGGTGGAGTAAGGAAATTGCTAATTTTTGCAGAAAATAAAAAGAAATTCTGTATCTTTGTCGCAATAAAAATAAAAATAAAAAGAAGTATGAAAAAGATAGTTTTTATTCTACTCATTTTTTGTAGTTTTCTTGTAGTATGGGGATGCAATAAGAATAAAACGAAATGTGTTCCACAGAAAGAAGCAACTTCTGATTCTTCTATGAGAAGTAATGACGACACTCTAAGCCTTATGATAGAGCATGAGGTTGACGATGTTGATTATGGCGTGATTATAAAACGTGGCGACAAGACCATTCATCGCTTCGGATACAAATATCCTGAAGATGATGATCTTGTACCAAATGAAGAACGTATTGATAGTTGTCTGTTGACTGACTTGAATTTTGACGGTATAAAAGAAGATGTGCTGTTTTATTTGGGTAGCTTTGGTGCTTCTGGCACTGAACATTTTGATGCATATGTTTGGAATCCTAATACTGAGCATTATGACAAAATTGAAGAATTCAAAGATATTCCAAACCCCAAAATCAGCGACAAATACAAATGTATTCTTTCAAGAGTGTATGTTTCTTCCGCAGAGAACGAATATGCAAAATATGTATGCACCAATGGACATCTCATTAAGGTTGCCGAATTGAGACAATATTGGAAAGGGAACATTTATCCAGAGCGAGACAGGGCTGTTTATGAAGAGCATTTTATTAAAGCTAATGTTTGGAAGAGAAACTTGAAACTAAATCAAATTAGCGATTTCTGGAAACCGGTCGTACCGTTTTGATTATATCCAATTGGAGTTGGTGGGGTCATATAAAAAATAAAAGGAATTATGGGCAAATATCGCTTTCCATAATTCCTTTCTAATTTTTTTCTTTTTAATGAGTTGTAGATATTACCTTTTTCCCAGACAAATCATATATCTGTTCTTCCTTTTGTGGACTTATTGTAATGTTATTGACTCCTGTTGTCGGGAAATCATCCGTTTAAGGGGTAAATACCGTACAACGAGTGAAACGATTAATAAAAGTACAATCATCGCAATAATACTATTGATTTTACGTTCTTTTCAAAGAAAGGGGTTGTGTGATAGTGGCTTAAAGGCTCAAAGCACTACCTTTGCATACAATAATAAAAAATAACGCAATGAAATGATCAAAATATTTAAAGACAATGAAAAGAATTATCGATAGTACATTAGTAATACTTTCTTTGATGTTGATCTTCGGTTGCAAGGAAAGTAAGGTGGGGCAGGGAAACCCTACCAAAGACAGCATGTCTATTGACACCGATAGTGTGATTCCGGGCAAGGTCTTTACCAAGCAAGATATTGCATCGGAAGATACGCTTAACGCTGTTATAAGAACACAATCTCCCAAGTCCAAGGATTTCGATTTTGAAGTATTTATTATGCGAGGGGAGAAAACTGTACAAATTATACCTTTCTCTTATCCAAAGGACGATACCTTTGACCCAAATGGTGGTCGGAAGGATAGCTGTCTGATGGCTGATGTGACGTTTGATGGCAATAAAGATCTGTTGGTATATTTGGGACAATTCGGAAATCAAGGTGTGGAATATTGGGATGCTTATGTCTGGAATGAAGTCAAGCAGAAGTTCTTGTTTGTTCCATCATTCCATGATATTCCCAATCCTACGCTTAACGAAAAAGAAAAGATTATTGAATCTTTCAGCCGTGGTTCTGCCGTTGATTATGAGTTTGGAAAATGGAAGTTCGAGAAAGGAGTGTTTGTACAAAAAGAACTTCTGTCACACCCTCCGAGAGAGAGTGAATAGTGTTATTCTTCGTTCATCACCACTTCATGGCCTCCTTGGGAAGCAACAACTTCGTGCTTTCGTTTTATATTGGAATCTGATTTTCTTCAATTTTGCGATAGAAGAAAAAGATTTGTATGAAACCCTGTTATAGACACCTCAAATTGGGCGGTTTCACAATTGGTGAATACCGCCCAATATAAAAAATGTCTTAACAAACAAGTTTAACAAGAATGGTCAAGATTTGGCTATTCACAATAGATTTTTGAGAATGAAATATATAATAGAAATTTTCATGTGTTTATTTTTGATTTGTTCATGTGACAATCATGATGTAGAATTCAATGAAAAGGAACAGACTTTTTATATTTACAATCTGTTGCATTTTTCTATTGAGCCATTAGATAGCTTTAGCAAATCTTATACATATGACTTCTTTTTGCGGACAAAGGGAACATGTAGAGAGGTGGATACTATTTGTTTAAAAAAAAGAATATCAAAGAAATTTAAAGCGATAGAATCGTCTTCTTATAAGCAAGAATTTCGGTATAATCCTTCCTATATAAGGCTATTACCAAATACTCAATATGTAATAAGACATAACGGGATGGGAGCTAAAGTAAATATAATAAAGTATTTTTATACAGATTCTTCTGGAAATTTACATTATAAGTGTGATGAAAAGTCTAGTAGGAAATTACAAGAGCCTTAATTGTAAAGATTTTTGCTATAAAAAGAATATATAATTAGTTAGGAGAAAATATCCATAAAATCCGTGAGTGAGACACAACAACCCACGGGTTTTATTTTTATTATTTTTTCTTCAGTACACCGGTCTTTGCGCTTCTTGGCTCATTCCCAAATGAATCTATTAGATAATGCAACTATCATTCTTTATCTTGTAAAATATATTATAACCACTTGACAAATGTTCTAACATCAGAATACTGCCGTCAAGCACTTTGAAGATACCGTTCAACACTTCACTACTATCCGAATCGTTTGTAGATTCCTGCTTCAAGCAATACGTTCCATCTTCATTTAGTGTGAGTGTTGTTTCAACATTAGGTGGCAACACACCGCAATATGTTCCTGCAATGGAATCCAAGTCAATACTGTTTTCTTAGACTGTCGTATATTCTTCGGCTTTAACGGAATCAATATCGGCATCATTTTGTTTCGTATCACATAAGATATAAGATGCAACAAGTGAGATAACCAAAACTGCTATAATTATCTATTTCTTCTTCATAGCCATCATAAAAATAAAAAGTGTCCGCAATGTCAAACGAGTGGCATCACGGACACGGATGAATAGTTGAGAGTTTAATGAAAGTTAGTATGCTGAAACATTGTTGATGCACGGACAAGCCCTTGCGCTATTGAATACGATGCGAATGCTGTTGGTCTTAATCTTGTCGAAACGAAGAATGCGCTTGTACCCGTTGGTCGTTGTCTATTATTTCTGATTAATTTTCTTTTTAATTTCATTCGCTTCTTTAAATAGGCTATTAGCAATGCTATCTTTAATTGCTGCCATCTGTATCATTTCGTTATGATAGCGAATTGAGTCCTCGTAAATATTTACATGAGTTCTCACTTTCTCAATAACTTCTTTATTTGGGCATACAGAAAAGTTCTTTTCGATGTATCGAACATTGGGGTCGTCAGATGGAAGAACCATCTTCAATGCACGATATTTCAAGTCTGCCTCCTCCCTGTCTTGGTGTTCTCGCCATTGGGTTAGATTGCCCCAAATGGATATGACAAGAGATAGAGCCAAGCCACCAATGAAAAGAAGAACATACTTTGAAGTTGGTTCTAAGCGGTGGGTGACAACCTTCTTTTGAGGTGTGTAACCTATTGCGTGAAGTTTTTCCTGCACATTTTTTGATGTGGCATTCAGCTCTTGTTTCACCTGATTAATTGCATCAAACAAGAGTTTGCTTCGCTGTTCTCCGTTACTTGCTTCTTTCTTGGTAAGGTCGATATAGACGCATATCGCCTCTCTTAATTTAGCCAATTTTCCAATAGTTTCCTCTTCTCTTGCAGATGCAGAAAGAATGGCTTTTTCAAGTTTGCTTGTGTCAACACTTGCAGGGCTGAGAACAGTTTCCGCTCCTGCGTACTTTGGTGAAGCAGAAAGTTCATCGACTTTCTGCTCCAATCTCTCAACTGTGCCGTAGATGGCTTCCAATAGTTCTTCTTTCATCTTTCTTTTGTTGTTTGAATGGTTTGTAACTTGCATCAAAGGCTAAAGCCTCTTCTGCGTTTCTTCTTTTTCTTCTTGGATGATTCATCCTCTGGGAATTGCTCAAAGGTCTGTGCATTGGCAGAAGCAAAAAGTCCTATGGAAGAAATACCATCCCAAGGGTCTTGGCTGCACTCCGACACGAATGGCACCTGCTCATTCTTGCGACAGCCTTGCTCATATTGCTGAGTAGAATTGGCTCTTGCTGATAAATGGTTCTCCGTTCCCTCAAACATTGCATCCAACTTGCCAAAGCTGTATTCTCTGCAAATCTGCGTACCCTTGAAACTATATCCGTCCTTGCTGAATCGGATGCCTTGTACCTTGGTTCGCTCCTTGTCCTTATAGACAAGCTCCAAGTGGACACCTCGTCTTGCAAGTTCATTCTTGAACTTCTGCCAGCTATCTGCGGCTTTCAAGGCACCTTTAACGGCATTGTGAATCTCGTATTTTGCACGCTCCGCATTGCGTAACTTGCGAGTATTAGTATTGCTCTTGTCCGTTCCGTAGGTCAGTCCATATTTGGATTTTAGAACCTTGGTAACTTGCTCATTACGCCTGTAATCATTCCTGTCTGATATGAGCTTGCCATCGTTATTGATGCGGTTATATACGATATGACAATGTGGATTGTCCGTGTTGTGATGCCTTACGATGATGAATTGGGTATCGGTGATGCCCATCATCTGCATGTATTCAATGGCTATTTTAGCCATGAACTCATCCGTCAAGCGTGGCTTGTCCTCGGGCTTGAAGCTCAATGCAATGTGTCCCACAGGCTTCTTAATCCTTGGATTTAGTTGCCTTTGTAGCTCAAAACTTTGCGCCATCTCGGCATTCGTACCGAGTAACACATCATCCGAGGCAATGATTTTCGCCTCGTCCTTGCCTGTAACATAGCGGATGCAACCACCAAATGAGCTGCCCTTCTTTAGCTTGCCTATCATGTGGTATCCTCCTTTCTGCCCATACTGCTTGGCTTCGGTTTATAACTTGCTTGGCGATACTCGCCAAGGATTTCTTTCAATCTTCTCAACAAGTCCACCACATATACATGGGTCTCATGGAAACCTCTCTGATGCGACAGCTTGGCAAGTTGGTTGAGGTTGTTCGCCATGCCAATGAGATGCTTGGCGATGGCTACCGTCTCTGCGTTGTGTCCGCTGACCACCTCGCCGTTCAAGGCGGACTCACGAATGTACTCCGCCAATTTGCGGTTGGCTTTTCTCGCCCTCAGTCTCAATGCCTCGTAGCTTGGCTTCGAGAACTTTACCGTGACAGACTTCGACAGCTTGCGAACCCTGCCCGTGGGCGGTCTTCCGCCCTTTCTCTTGTCTTGTTCCTGTATGTTTGTCATTCTATATACTGATTACAGTTGGTACACTCACTTTCTGCGACCGTCGGGAGCAAAATTTCTCCGCCCTCATGGTGGAGCGAGGCGTTTTGGGGTTCCCAAAACATAACCTCGCTCCCTCTCAGAACACGTTAGTTGGAACTACAGCCTTCCAGCTATCCACGTCCAAGGTCGCAGACCTTAATTCTCACAATTTACGCCAAGCCTCGAAGTCCTCTTCATAAAGGCTTATGTGGTGGCGCACGATGTTCTCGATGATGCCCGATACGCTCATGCGTCTCCCTCCGAGGATGCGGACGACACGGTCAAGACGGTCTCGTACATCGGAACTGACGAAGACTGGCTTGCGGTCGTCAATCCTTGGAACTTGGAGGAAGGTCTGCTGATACTCCTCCAATGTCGCCTTGCGCTGCTTGCCACTGATGCGCTTCTGCGGATTCGGTGGCGATTGAGCCTCGTTCGTTGATGTTTCCTCTCTATAGGGAGTTGTTGCAGCAACTTTCTCTACAATTGCTCTCAACTCTGGGTTCTCTACATCATCATAGAGAGAATTACAACTACTTGGGTTGGCTTTGTTGCCATACGTAGATGGTTTAACAAAATCCAAATACTCTTTTTCCATCAGCTCCTTTTGCCCAGGAGCCAAGACTACATCTTTTGTTCTTGCCATAGCTTATGCTGTTTTATTTGTTAGTATAGTGGTCACGGTATGCACCATTGACCGATTGTCGGGAGCAAAGTAAGTGTACTGAGTGCAGCCATGCAACTGATTGGGTATAACGTGGCAATTTAGTTGTGGCTTGCTTATTTGCATACCGAGATAGTTGTGAGAACTTCAACGTATTTCTCAACTCATCATTGTTCATGTATCCGTTGCAGTCGTGCAAGTTTTTCTTGTTGCTTTTGGCGTTGATGTCGGCAAACCCCGGCAACATACTGCCACAGAAATTGAAAACGCTTGTTTTTAGATTGCCGTGCCTTATCTTTGCACTCACAAGCGTGGAGCACAGCATATGCGTGGAGCTTTGCGACATATAACATAGTATTAACTTAGAAAAAAGAAAAGTATGGGATTCATCGTATTCGAGGAAGAGGCATTCAACTATCTTGATGCCCAGTTGGAGAACTTCGTGAAGCGCATGGACAGAATCCGTGAGCGCAGTGAGGACAAGACCATGAACAAGTGGCTCGACACGCAGGACGTGTGTCAGACGCTCAACATCTGCCCACGGACAGTGCAGACGCTTCGGGACAACGGAACTTTGGCTTATACGCAAATCAGCCACAAGACCTACTACAAGCCGGAGGACGTGATGGCTATCGTAGCAGTAGTGGAGGACAAGAAAAAGGACATGCGTTTTCGCAAGCGCACAGGTTAGGCTGTCAATATACAACAGCCACTTTATCCAATGCAGCAAGTAAACCGAGTAACGTAAGTATCAACAATAAAACGAGACAACTATGAGCAATGAAGTAATGACAAGAAACAGCGAGTGGATGAACCACATCGTGAACCACCTCAACCGAATGGTTGACAATTTTGAACGTGCCGTGATGAACTACCGCCCCATGCTTGACGGTGAGCGCTTCATGACGGACAAGGATCTTTGTGCCAGGCTGCAACTGAGCCGAAGAACCCTGCAGGACTACCGAAACAACGGTGTCATCCCGTATATCCAGCTTGGCGGAAAGATACTCTACCGCGAGTCCGACATTCAGAAGATTCTGATGGCTAACTATCGTGAGGCGTACAGAATGAATGGCTTGTAGGAGAAATACATGTCCTTGATGAGTGGGGTGAAATGAACAAGGCGACAACGTATAACTTACCGAGCGTGGCTGTTATAGGTTGTCGCCTCGTTTTATTGGCTATACCGAGTTGTTCGTGTTTGCCGGGTATCATTTGTGTTACCTGTATAAATCTAATACCATGCTAAAACACACTGCGGTGGTTCGCCCAAGTGGCTGGAGGCGCAAAGCCTCCAAGGAACGTTGCTTTATGGCAGGTCTATGCCATTGCATTCTCTGTAAAGATACAGACCAGTTTAGTGCGGCTTGTCTGTCTGCCGATGACGGACTGCATGATGAACTCCCGAAAGGCTCTGCTCTCAATGCTGTCAATACGAAAGGCTACCGCAATGACGAGTTCAAGGCTATACACATCATAGCTGATGCGGTCGTTCTTCCTGACATGACGGCGTACACCCTGCTCTTTCAGAATGCCGTCCTTGAATACAGCCTTGACAGCCTTGCGCACATAGCAGCCGAACACATTATACATGTCGGCAATCTCCTGCATGGTCATCCATACAGTATCGGTCGGCATGGATACCGTTCCGCTCTCGCTGATAGTTATAACTCCTCTGTTCATTTTTCGTCCTCCTTATTTCTCTTTTGGTCAGTTTCTTTTGTTTTTCTGCGTTGCATCAGTTTGTCCATGTCTATGGAAATCTTGTTATCGGTGATAACGGCATAGATTTGGGTGCTTCGCAGATTGGAATGTCCCATCATCTTGGCAACGCTTTCCATTGATATGCCAGAAGTAACCATGTTTACTCCGAATGTATGTCTTGCAACGTGTGCGGTAAGGTTCTCATTGATACCCAAAGCCACACCGAGTGAATGAAATTCAAACCACATGGAATCACGTGAAGAAAGAGGGAAAACAGGTTTGCTATCATCCGCTGTATTGTATAGCGACATTATTTGTTCAGCTATCGGATGCAAGGGAATGAACGCTTCGTTGTTGGTCTTTGCTCTTTTCTCACGGATGTATTTTCTACCGTCTGCCGTCATCCCGATATGGTGTGGATACAGGTTACGTAAATCGACATAAGCCAAACCTGTAAGGCTGGAGAAAACAAACATTCTGCGTGCCAACTCCAAAGCCTTATCCTCCATAGGAGTCTCCATAATGAGCAGCAAGTCATTTCTGGATATATGTCTACGCTTTGGTGAGCCTTTCTTTTCATATCCGACATCTTCCAGTGGATTGAATTTCAGCAGACCTCTGTCAACAGCGATATAAACCAAGCGTTGCAACCAACAAAGATTATGGTTCGTATTGGATGCACTATACCCTTTGCCAATCAAGAACAACTTATAAGATTTGCCAAATTCCTCAGTCAAATCTTCAAATGCAATGTCATTCATTCCTCGTAACCCGATGAACTCTCGCAAGTTTAGCTGCGATGTCTTAGATTGGCGATAAGAAGATGTTGAGTTAATACGGATAGAGCGCAGCCTAAGGCGTTCACGCTCCTCCTCGCCAGTGGCAAGCAATGTCATCGGGATAGTATTTGCATCAACAATAACATTCTTCAGAATCTCGGCGGTAACGATGCCCTTTTCCTTTGTTGCCTGCTCGTAGGCTTCGTCAATTCTTTGTCTGAACGCTTGCAGTAGTCCGTTCACTCTTGCATTCTTGGCTTCACCTTTTTTCGTGTCCCATTCTTCGGGAGCACAGTAAAGACCTGTTGCTATGGCTGACACTTTGCCGTCAATCGTGATACGGCAAAATATAGATGTGGTTCCGTTTGCCTTTACTCTGCCACGGTTGATATAATAAAACTGCTTGTATGTACTTCTCATTGTTATGTTCCTTTCTTATTTTGTGATAATATTACAGGACAAACTTGAAGTCTTTGTTGGCTTCGATGAACTTGTCCATATCCTCAAATAGCTTTTTCGGGGTGACACGTGCATAGATTTGCGTGGTCTGAATGTTGCTGTGACCAAGCATTTTGCTGATAGTCTCTATCGGAACACCTTCTTCGAGCGTAACGAGCGATGCGAAACTGTGCCGTCCAACATGATAGACCAAATCCATACTTATGCCAGATAGTACTCGGAGACTTTTCATGTTACCTCTCAGCACTCGAAATTCCTGTGGCGGTAAAAGAGTAGGTCTTGTCGGGTCTTTGTATTTCTCCAACATGGCAAGCGCCTCTGGTAGTAACTTCACACGTGCAAGCATCTTGTTCTTCTTTCTGTGGTATTTAAGCCAAAGGCTGCCCTCCTCATCACGAAAGAGGTTTTCTTCCGTGATGGAAACCGTATCGGCATAAGCCGTGCCTGTATAGCAGGCGAAAAGAAAAAGGTCACGGGTCAAAGCCAACGATTTTCTTCGCTCTGGTATTTCGAGGTTACGAATTTTCAGGAAGTCCTCACGTGTCAATGCCTTTGGTGGATTCTCTTTCTTTTGAGGTAGCTTGAAGTGCATGAAATGATAACGCTCGGAGTGTCCTGCCTTGAAAGCTATTCGGCAGGTCTTCTTCAAGATGGCGAGATAGTGGCGGACTGTATCAAGTGCAAGACCTCTCTGGTCCAAGCAAAAGTCCATGTACTCACGGATAAACTGCTCGTCAAGCTCACCGAATGCCACATCGTCAGTTCCATAACGCTTCTTGACGAACAATGCCAATGTCAGGCGAGTGTACTGGTAGTTTGGAAGCGTGCCTTTCTTGTAGTCGATGCCGATTCTTGACTCAATGTCCGCAATGATGGCGTCAAGCTGTTTCAACAAGGTCATCTGAGTGTCTGCACTGCATTGAAACAGATCCTTTATCGCCTTTGCGTCAAAATCCGTTTTGTGCTCCACAAGTGACTCGTAGGCTGAATTTATTGCCAGCAACAGCTTGTCAATCTTGGCGTTCACTTCCACAGCCTCCTTGCTCTTGCCGTCAAGTCTGCTCTCACGTGGATTCCATAACTTTGGCGTACATGACAACTTGCAACCGAACTGCGCCATTGTTCGGTTGAGGGTGATGCGTCCCATGATGGGAGCCTTACCGTTCTTGTCCAATCCGCTCTTTTTAAGGTAGAGCAACACCTTGAATTTTTCAACTTTCATCTGCTTACTTTTTTAGTTTGCAAAAATAATCAATCAGTAAGCATTCTCTGTCATTGAAAGTTGTGCAGAACTGTGCAACAAACACTGGTGACAAACTATTTGTTTTTCACCTCGTTAGCAGTGTTGGTTTCGGTAACTGACCGCTAACGGTTTGGTAACTGAAATAACTCAATATCCTGCTCGGCTTTGCTTTGCAGCCAATTGGCAGAATTATGAAATATTGCTCATTCTCAACCACTTGCAGTTCATTTCTCTCATCTTCACTTTCCGTTGCTTTTGCTTAAATTGTGCACATGAGACGACACTCGTTTGCCAGCCTCATTACGCTGGAGGCTGGTGTGCCGATGGAGACCATCTGCAAGATGCTCGGTCACAAGGATGTGAAGATGACGCAGCGGTATGCGAGAGTAACCCAAAAGAAGCTGTTTGAGGACATGGACAAGTTCATCGCTGCAACCGAGAAGGACTTTATTCTCGCATTATGAACAGGGCTTTCAACTTTTCTTTTTACAGTTTCAACTACATTATTATATTATAAGGACAACAACTATGAGCAGAAGTACATTTTCAATTTTGCCTTACATCAACAGACTGAAGGTGAAGGCAGACGGAACAGCCAACATACTTTGCCGCATCACCGTTGACGGCAAAAGTGCAGCCATTTCCACAGGCATATCCTGTACCCCACAGGAGTGGAACGCCAAGAAGGGAGAGGTACGGAACGCAAGGGACAACGGACGATTGGCAAGTTTCCTTGCTGAGGTCAAGGATAAATACAACTCACTTCTTACCACCAATGGCATCATCACCGTGGAAATGCTGAAGGCTGTGTTGAAGGACAAGGACACGACAGGAAGGTTCTTGCTGAACTTTGGTGATACCATCGTGGAATGGTATCGAACCTCAAAAGCCAGACAAACCTTTCTGCACAAGCGGACATGGCAGAAGAACCTGAGAGCCTTTGTCCATTCGTTGGATAAGGACGACATCGCCTTTGAGGACATAGACGAGAATTTCGGGGAGGAATACAAGCTGTTCCTGAAACGAGACCAGGGACGTATCGACAGCTACGTGAACCATTGCCTTCTCTGGCTGAACATGTTGATGTACAAGGCAGTGGACAGGAGCATTATCCGCTTCAATCCCATAGCCAAGATAGGGTATGAGAAGAAGGCAGCCCCGAAGATGACCCATATCAGCAAGGCAGACTTCATCAAGATGCTCTCTACCCCGATGGCTGACGAGCGAACGGAGCTTGCACGCAGATGTTTCATTTTTGCCTCGCTCACCTCCTTATCCTATATAGATGTAAAGAAACTGTACCCTCACCATATCAGTGAGAACTCCTATGGTAGGAAGTTCATCCGCAAGGAAAGAGAGAAGACAGGAGTGGAGTTCTTCGTGCCACTCCATCCGATAGCCGAGAAGATTCTTTCGCTCTACAATACCACGGACGACAGCAAGCCTGTTTTTCCACTGGGTGAGAAGAAAGACATCTATCTTGATGTGCATACCCTTGGAATGGTACTTGGCATAAGCAATAAGTTGGGATTCCACGCCAGCCGCCATACATTCGGAGTCTTGATGCTCAACGAGGACATTCCCATCGGCAGCATAGCCAAGATGATGGGACACGCAGACATCACAAGCACACAGGTCTATGCGCAGGTGACGGAGCAGAAGATTTCAAATGACATGGATAAGCTTATTGCCAAGCGAGAAAGGAACAGATTATCGAACGAAAAAACTATTGGAAAATGAACAGAGGAGTTATAACTATCAGCGAGAGCGGAACGGTATCCATGCCGACCGATACTGTATGGATGACCATGCAGGAGATTGCCGACATGTATAATGTGTTCGGCTGCTATGTGCGCAAGGCTGTCAAGGCTGTATTCAAGGACGGCATTCTGAAAGAGCAGGGTGTGCGTCGTCATGTCAGGAAGAACGACCGCATCAGCTATGATGTGTATAGCCTTGAACTCGTCATTGCGGTAGCCTTCCGTATTGACAGCATTGAGAGCAGAGCCTTTCGGGAGTTCATCATGCAGTCCGTCATCGGCAGACAGACAAGCCGCACCAAACTGGTCTGTATCTTTACAGAGAATGCAATGGCATAGACCTGCCATAAAGCAACGTTCCTTGGAGGCTTTGCGCCTCCAGCCACTTGGGCGAACCACCGCAGTGTGTTTTAGCATGGTATTAGATTTATACAGGTAACACAAATGATACCCGGCAAACACGAACAACTCGGTATAGCCAATAAAACGAGGCGACAACCTATAACAGCCACACTCGGTAAGTTATACGTTGTCGCCTTGTTCATTTCACACACTCATCAAGGACATTCTCCTACACACCTTTCATTCTGTACGCTTCACGATAGTTAGCCATCAGAATCTTCTGAATGTCGGACTCGCGGTAGAGTATCTTTCCGCCAAGCTGGATATACGGGATGACACCGTTGTTTCGGTAGTCCTGCAGGGTTCTTCGGCTCAGTTGCAGCCTGGCACAAAGCTCCTTGTCCGTCATGAAGCGCTCACCGTCAAGCATGGGGCGGTAGTTCATCACGGCACGTTCAAAATTGTCAACCATTCGGTTGAGGTGGTTCACGATGTGGTTCATCCACTCGCTGTTTCTTGTCATTACTTCATTGCTCATAGTTGTCTCGTTTTATTGTTGATACTTACGTTACTCGGTTTACTTGCTGCTTTGGATTAAGTGGCTGTTGTATATTGACAGCCTAACCTGTGCACTTGCGAAAGCGCATGTCCTTTTTCCTGTCCTCCACTACTGCTACGATAGCCATCACGTCCTCCGGCTTGTAGTAGGTCTTGTGGCTGATTTGCGTATAAGCCAAAGTTCCGTTGTCCCGAAGCGTCTGCACTGTCCGTGGGCAGATGTTGAGCGTCTGACACACGTCCTGCGTGTCGAGCCACTTGTTCATGGTCTTGTCCTCACTGCGCTCACGGATTCTGTCCATGCGCTTCACGAAGTTCTCCAACTGGGCATCAAGATAGTTGAATGCCTCTTCCTCGAATACGATGAATCCCATACTTTTCTTTTTTCTAAGTTAATACTATGTTATATGTCGCAAAGCTCACGCATATGCTGTGCTCCACGCTTGTGAGTGCAAAGATAAGGCACGGCAATCTAAAAACAAGCGTTTTCAATTTCTGTGGCAGTATGTTGCCGGGGTTTGCCGACTTCAACGCCAAAAACAACAAGAAAAACTTGCACGACTGCAACGAATACATGAACAATGATGAGTTGAGAAATACGTTGAAGTTATCACAGCTGTTCTCATTCACCCACAAGCAAGCCACAACTAAATTGCCACGTTACACCCAATCAGTTGCATGGCAGCACTCAGTATACTTACTTTGCAGCCGACAATCGGTCAATGGTGCATACCGTGACCACTATACCAACAATTTAAACAAGTTAAGCTATGGCAAGAACAAAAGAAACGAAAATGTTTCCTGAACAGCAGGAAAAAATGACACAGGAGGTGATGGCTTCGCTTCAACCATCCACTTATGGTAAAGACTATGCCCAAAAACATAGCTCTTTCTTTGAAGAGGTGGAGAACTCCGATTTAGAAGTTGTGACAGAGAATGTGGCTGCAACAACCTCCAACATGGAGGACGAGCTGACGAACGAGGTTCAATCGCCACCGAATCCGCAGAAGCGCATCAGTGGCAAGCAGCGCAAGGCAACACTGGAGGAGTATCAGCAGACCTTCCTCCAAGTTCCAAGGATTGACGACCGCAAGCCAGTCTTCGTCAGTTCCGATGTACGAGACCGTCTTGATCGTGTCGTCCGCATCCTCGGAGGGAGACGCATGAGCGTATCGGGCATCATCGAGAACATCGTGCGCCACCACCTAAGCCTTTATGAAGAGGACTTCGAGGCTTGGCGCAAATTGTGAGAATTAAGGTCTGCGACCTTGGACGTGGATAGCTGAAAGGCAGTAGTTCCAACTAACGTGTTCTGAGAGGGAGCGAGGTTATGTTTTGGGAACCCCAAAACGCCTCGCTCCACCATGAGGGCGGAGGAATTTTGCTCCCGACGGTCGCAGAAAGTGAGTGTACCAACTGTAAACAGTATATCGAATGACAAGCATGCAGGAACAGAACAGGAGAAAGGGCGGAAGACCGCCCACAGGCAGGGTTCGCAAGTTGTCGAAGTCTGTCACGGTGAAGTTCTCGAAGCCAAGCTAAGAGGCATTGAGGCTGAGGGCGAGAAAAGCCAACCGCAAGTTGGCGGAATACATCCGTGAGTCCGCCTTGAACGGCGAGGTGGTCAGCGGATACAACGCAGAGACAGTAGCCATCGCTAAGAACCTCATCGGTATGGCAAACAACCTCAACCAACTTACCAAGCTGTCGCATCAGAGAGGTTTCCATGAGACCCATGTATATGTGGTGGACTTGTTGAGAAGATTGAAAGAAATCCTTGGCGAGTATCGCCAAGCAAGTTATAAACCGAAGCCAAGCAGTATGGGCAGAAAGGAGGATACCACATGATAGGCAAGCTAAAGAAGGGCAGCTCATTTGGTGGTTGCATCCGCTATGTTACAGGCAAGGATGAGGCGAAAATCATCGCCTCGGATGGTGTGTTACTCGGCACGAATGCCGAGATAGCGCAAAGTTTCGAGCTACAAAGGCAACTAAATCCAAGGATTAAGAAGCCTGTGGGACACATTGCACTCAGTTTCAAGCCCGAGGACAAACCACGTTTGACGGATGATTTCATGGCTAAGATAGCCCTTGAATACATGCAAATGATGGGTATCAACGATACCCAATTCATTATCGTAAGGCATCACAACACGGACAATCCACATTGTCATATCGTGTATAACCGCATCAACAATGAGGGCAAACTCATATCAGACGCCCACGATTACAGGCGTAATGAGCAAGTGACCAAGGCTCTAAAATCCAAGTATGGATTGACTTACGGAACGGACAAGAGCAAGACTAACACTCGCAAATTGCGCAATGTAGAGCGTGCAAAATACGAGATTCACAATGCAGTCAAGGATACCTTGAAAGGCGCTGATAGTTGGCAGAAGTTCAAGAATGAACTTGCAAAGCGAGGTGTTCTCTTGGAGTTAGTCTATAAGGACAAGGAGCGAACCAAGGTGCAAGGCATCCGATTCTGCAAGGACGGATATAGTTTCAAGGGTACGCAGATTTGCAGAGAATGCAGCTTTGGCAAGTTGGATGCAAGACTTGGCACAGAGTATAATCGTGTATCGCCAAGAGCCGAATCTATGCAGGGAGGACAACCAAGTTGTCACCAAGTAGAACAGACTCAACCAACGGCAGAACATACCCAAGACCCTTGGAGTGGTATTTCTTCCATCGGCTTGTTCGCTCCGTCTAATGCCCAAACTTATGAGCCATTCCCAGAGGAAGAATCCGCCAAGAAGAAAAAGAGAAAACGCAGAAAAGGCTTCAGCCTTTGATGCAAGTTACAAACTTAAAAATAGAATCGAACATGAAAGAAGAACTATTGGAAGCCATCTACGGCACAGTTGAGAGATTGGAGCAGAAAGTTGATGAACTTTCTGCCTCCACAAAGAACGCAGGAGCGGAAACCGTTCCTGCAAGTAATGACATAACCAAGTTGGATAAGTCAATCAATGCGATGTTTATCAAAGAAGAGGAAGTCAGAGGTAAAATATCCAAATTAAGAGATGCCATTATCGTTTTTGCTGACCTTATTAAGGTTGAACTTGGCAAAAATGAGCAGCGAAGCAAGTTCTTGGTTGATGCAGTCAAGCAGATGAGACAAGGGAATGATATTTCCTCAAAGGCATTGCAAGATAAACTTGAAGTAATGAACAAATCACCTCAAAAGAAGGTTGTAACCCATCGCTTCGAGCCAACCTCAAAGAATGTTCTTCTTTTCATCGGTAGCTTGGCTCTGTCTCTTATCCTCTCCATTTGGGGCAATCTCACCCAATGGCGAGAGCATCAAGATTGGGAGGAGGCAGACTTGAAGTATCGGGCATTGAAGATGGTGCTTCCATCTGATGACCCGAATATTCGCTACATCGAAAAGTATTTCAATGTGCAACGAGATGAAGATGTGATATACAAGCTCAGAACCAGAGTTGATGTTTATGAAGATTCTGTCTATCAACATCATAAAATGGTTGAGGTAGCATCATATAAAGATAGTATAGCAAGACAACTTATTGATGAATCAAATAGGATAAAAATGCAGATAAACAGTAATAAAAGTAAATGAAAACGTTATTTTTTGTATTATTATGCAAAGTATAATCACGTACAACATAGTTTAATGTAGTTTAAATATTCTCTGAAAATTACTTTGTTTCAAAAAATCTTCATACCTTTGCACTCGGAATACAAAATGAGGCAAATAATTGCAGTTTGCTTTCGTTTTGGTGCAATTGTTCCAATAACCTTTGCGCAAGGTTGATACAGCCCCGTCTGGGTAAAAAGGCGTATACTTTCCAAGAAACGTTAGATTCCAAGATTTAAAACATTAGTAGATTTTTTAAAGAAAGGAAACAGACAATGGAAAAGAAACTTAGTTTTAATGAGGTTCTTCCTATGGAGGAACTTGCTCCTGTTGAATTGGATGCTATTGTTGGTGGTAATGCCATCAAAATAGTTGGTACCAACGGTCATCACTGTAGCTGTGGAGACACAACTAAAACAACCCAAACCTCCGATTCTACATCTGTGAAGAAACCATAAGTAGTCTTTTTTGACGGTGGAGAGTGGATTGCTGTTATCAACAATCCACTCTTTATGTTAGAACATATTCCGTAATCAAGAAAATGGGAAATAATATGATTAATTTTGACGATATACACTTTATAGAGAATGGGGATGTCTCCTTGCTGTTGCATGTTCCCTCGTTTACACTTGTTAGCTTAAGTAGCGATACAGCAAATATACTTAAGTCGTTGAAAGAAGGTGCTTCAATAAGCGATGTTGCCCAAAACAGCTCTATTTCTCTCGATGAAATAAAGAACTGTTTACTGAAATTAGAGGATATGTTTAAAAAGAATTTGCCTCCTTTGACACCTAATCCAACAACGGATGTCGCAGATAGAATTACATTACATATTTCAAATGATTGTAATCTCAGATGCAAATATTGCTATGCAAGTGGAGGCAACTACAAGATGAAACGCTCATTAATGACTACGGATACCGCAAAGCAATTTTATGATTTTTGCATACATCATTTCTCTCATATTGAAAAAATTGTCTTTTTTGGTGGCGAACCATGCCTAAATTTAAATGTGATGGAATACGTTTGCTCTCTTTTTAATAGCTACAAGTTTGATGACAAACTAAAGGATATGCCTAAGTTTGCCATCATAACCAATGGTACCATACTAAATGAGCGACTGTTGAAAATTATTAGAACATATATATCTTATATTACTGTTAGCATTGATGGTAATAAGGAATTTAATGATTATAATCGCTTGGATAAAGCAGGTAATGGTTCGTTTGACAGAATAGCAAAGTTTATAGACACCGTTAAACAAATTGATAACGTTACGATTCAATATGAGTCCACTTTTACAGAATACCATATTGGAAAAGGAATTTCTAGAGATGAAATTGCTTCATATATGTCAAAACGCTTTGGTCTCAGAGGTTTTGTTGTTGACGAAATGAGTGTAAAAGAGCATGACGATGCTTATTCTATCGATAATTTGGAAAATCTTCCAGAAGGTTTTGCAAGTATTCTATGGGCTATATCATTTAAAAAGCCACTTATGTCTTGCCAAATGTCTAGTAAGCAATTTGCGGTATCTATTTTTGGGGAGATATTTCCATGCCATATGGATGTTGGAAAAGAAGGTTTAAATTTGGGGAATATTGGAGGAATAAATATATTCAATTCAGATACCATCAAAAAATCTTTCCCTTTGTTCAGTTTGCTTGCCAACAAAAGAGACTTGTGCTCCAATTGTTGGGCTCGCAATTTATGTGAGGGTTGTCCTAGGGAATTTTTTTATGATGAAAAGAACAAATGCTATCAGACAACTCCTAATGAGGATAAATGTAAATCACAAAGAGAACATATAGAAAAGATTCTTTTAAGCATATCACATTTAAGACAGGATAAAAACAAATGGCACGATTATGTACAAGGTATAAACGAGATGTGCAAAGAAAAGATTTGTTAGTATAAATGATTGCCCATATCTATGAAAAAGTATGTTTGATTAAAAAGTTGTATTATGAGAAAGTTTATCATGACAACAGCCGTGTGTTTCTGGGCAATGTCCCAGATGATGGCACAGAACATTTCGGGAAAGATTGTAGATGCCAAGGGCGAGCCTTTAGCATTTGCAAATGTAGTGCTCCTATACCGTCAAGATTCAGCATTCGTCAAGGGGACTGTGAGTGGAGAAGATGGGCGTTTTACCATCGACTCTCCTTGCAATGGCGGAATCATCAAGGTAACTTCCGTAGGATATAAGACAATATTCAAGGACTGCAAAGGTGAGAATGTGGGAGTTATTAAGATGGAAGAAGATAGTAAGATGCTCGGTGAAGTAGTGATAAAATCATCTTTGCCAAAGACCATCCTTAAGAATGGCGGAATGACAACAACCGTTGCCGGATCTGTACTTGAAAAGGCAGGAACTATGGAGCACCTGCTCGACCGCATACCTAACGTATCTGCACAGAATGGCAACATCAAGGTGTTTGGACGTGGCGAGCCTATCATCTATATCAACGGACGGCAGATGAGGGACAGAAGCGAACTCGACCGTTTGAGTTCGGACAACATAAGGTCGGTAGAGGTAATATCCAACCCTGGTGCTCGTTATGCTGCAAGCACTAAGGCTGTTATACGTATCACCACAAAGAAGATACAGGGCGACGGATTTGGATTTGACGCTACAACAGAAGGATCGTACGACGAGAAAAAGAACATTGGAGGATATGGTAGGCTGAATATGTATTACCGTAAGAACGGATTGGAGCTTGGCGCCTACGCCTATGGCTCAAAACAATCGTCGCCAGACGAGAAGGACTTGCATCAGATGACCTATCTTGACAAGACCTGGAACCAACAGGACAAAACACGTTGGAAGAACAAAACCGAAACTTTCAGTTCTCGCTTGAATGTCAGTTATCAGTTTGACGACAACAATTCGTTGGGAGCAAGCTTTAGTTTCTTGCGCAATCCAAAGCTGATAACAGACGGAAAGACGGAAGGCTCTGTGCTGAGAGATGAAGATCTGACTGAGACCAACACTTCTATCAGATCGGAGTTTGGGCAGAATAGCAACTTGTCAAGTAATATATATTATGTAGGTAAGGTAGGTAAATTGGGTATTGACTTCAATACCGATTGGTTTTGGTCGAAAGGAAACAATAAAAACAATATAGATGAGCATTATCAGGAAGTGAACTCGGATATGCAAAACCAACTTGTAAACAGTACCACTTCAAAGTACAACCGCTTGATAGCTTCCAAAACGGTGCTCTCTTATCCGCTTTTGGGTGGTGACTTGTCTGTAGGTGGCGAGTATTCGTTCACCAATCGTAACACCAACTACGCCATCATACCAAATACTCTTGCCGACAATGTAAGAGACCGCATTAAAGAGGGCATGTCCTCTGCGTTCGTTACCTATAGTCGTGACTTTGGCAAGTTGAACATGGAAGCGGGATTGCGATACGAGAATGTTGATTTCAAATATTATGACGATGGTAAGTATATGTCGGAGCAAAGCAAGACTTACGGCAACTGGTTTCCGTCTCTCAGCCTTTCGATGCCGTTTGGCAATGTACAGATGCAGCTGAGCTATGCAGCCGACATCGATCGTCCTAACTACTGGGTATTAAGAAGCGGTGTGCAATATAGCAATCATTATACATATGAAACCGGTAATCCGTTTCTTGTCTCAGAGATTTCAAGAAATATAAGTTACGACCTCGCCTACAAATGGCTGACTTTCAACTTGACTTATGAACATGTATCCGATCCGATATATCAGACTGTAGAGATGTATAAGGACAATGCCACCATAGGATTGATGAGGATGATAAATGGCAAATCTTACAACAATGTGTCTTCTATGCTCACCTTGCAGCCTGCCTTTGGCATCTGGCATCCTATGCTGTCAGCTATGGTTGAGAAGCAATGGTTCAAGTTGGAGACAAGGGACGGACATTATCTTAACAAGCCTGTAGCTGAGCTAAAACTCAACAACACCTTCGATACGAAATGGGCGATGTTCTCCGTTATGACGACTTACATCACAAAGGGATATGAGGAAAACCATTACATCTACAAGCCGATGTTCAACACCGACCTGTCTATATACAAGGGCTTTCTGAAGGACTGCCTGACTTTCCAGCTTTATGTCAACGACGTGTTTGGCACGAACGACAGTCACATAATAGGCAAGTACGGCAAACTGAAGGAAACAATCTTTGATGAGTTCTCAACAAGTAAAATCTCATTGACAGTCAGCTATAAGTTCAATGTTACTCGAAGCAAGTATAAGGGTACAGGAGCAGGTCAAAGCCAGAAGGATAGAATGTAATTCTACGATGTTCTTTAAAATGAGAAAAATAACAATTATACATCAACATGACTCCATGCAATGCGGAATAGCCTGCTTGCAAATGGTATGTAAATATTTCGGCAGAGAATACACTTTGGATTCTCTGTCGAAACTTTGTTTTGCTACTGCGGAAGGAGTCTCTCTGTTAGGTATCAATGAGGCAGCAAACACACTTGGCTTGCATACTACATGCGCTAGAGCTACAACTATGGTGCTAGGTGAAGTCCCTTTGCCTTGTATCCTTCATTGGAACCAAAATCACTTTGTTGTCTTGTATAAAGTCAAGAAAGGAAAGAACTTCTATGTAGCAGACCCAGGAAAGGGATTGGTTGTTTATACGTTAGAGGAGTTCAAGCAACATTGGATAAGCACGAGCTCCAATGGTGAAGACAAGGGCATTGCTATGTTCTTGGAAACCACTCCTGTTTTCTTTACTTATAAGATGCAAGGTGAAGAGAATATCAAAGAGAAGCGGTCTTTCCGCTTTCTCTTTGGGTATGTGAAGAAATATCGCAAGTACTTCGGGCAAATCATTTTGGGCTTGATAGTCGGGAGCCTCTTGCAGCTTGTCCTGCCGTTCCTCACTCAGTCTATCGTGGATGTCGGCATCAAGAATCAAGATATTGGCTTTGTTTGGCTTATTCTGTTGGGACAGTTGATGCTTACAATCAGCCGAACGGCAATAGACTTTATCCGCAGATGGTTGTTGCTACACATATCCTTGCGCATCAACATATCATTGGTTAGCGACTTCTTTATCAAGCTCTTGAAGTTGCCGATGTCTTTCTTTGATACGAAGCTCATGGGCGACTTGATTCAGAGAATGAACGACCATAGCCGTGTGAACAACTTCCTCACGCAGCAGACACTCAATATTACCTTTGCCATACTTACCTTCTTGGTGTTCTCGGTGGTGCTGTTCTTTTATAACAAGTTAGTGTTTGCCATCTTCTTGTTGGGAAGCATCCTCTATGGCGCATGGATGACCTTGTTCTTGAAGCGGAGAAAGGTGCTTGATTACGAACTGTTTGAGCAGCAAGCCATCAACAATAACAAAACTTATGAGTTTATCACCTCCATGCAGGAAATCAAGTTGCAGGATTGTGAACAACGTAGAAGATGGGAATGGGAGGACACGCAAGCAGACTTGTTTGGGGTGCAGATGAAATCTCTCAAACTCCAACAGACACAGGAGGCAGGAAGTATCTTCATCAACGAGGTGAAGAACATCATTATTACGGTTGTAGCAGCAACCGCCGTGATTCATGGGCAAATGACACTCGGTATGATGCTTGCCGTGCAATACATCATCGGACAGCTCAACTCACCTGTAGAGCAACTGATGAACTTCTTCTATTCTCTGCAAGATGTGAAGATTAGCTTGGAGCGTATCAACGAGATTCACCAGATGGATGATGAGAACGGAAAGGAAGGCTTGCTAACTTCCATCGAGGACAAGAGTGAGGGAATTGACATCAAGAACATCATGTTCAAGTACGACCCACATGCTTTGCGTAAGACCATAGACGATGTGAATATTCACATTCCGCAAGGTAAGGTGACAGCTATTGTTGGTGCTTCTGGCAGTGGAAAGACCACCCTCATCCGTTTGATGCTTGGTTACTATCCTGTTTTGGAAGGACAAATCAACATTGGTAACACCGACATCAACAAGCTCAACAAGAAATGGTGGCGCAGACAATGTGGTGTTGTCATGCAGGATGGTGTTATCTTCTCGGAGAGTATCGCACGAAACATAGCCGTTGATGATGGCGACATAGACAAGAAACGATTGTTGAAAGCAGCAGAGATAGCTTGTATTAAGGAATATGTGATGGCTTTGCCTCTGAAGTTCAACACCAAGATTGGACGTGATGGCGTGGGACTGAGCCAGGGACAGAAACAACGCATCTTGATAGCAAGAGCTGTTTATAAGAATCCAGACTATATCTTTCTGGACGAGGCGACCAACTCGCTCGATGCCAACAATGAGAGAAGCATCGTGGAGAACTTAGATAAGTTCTACAAGGGAAAGACTGTTGTGATTGTGGCTCATCGCCTAAGCACGGTGAAGAATGCCGACCAAATCGTGGTCATCGACCATGGTAAGGTGGTAGAGGTAGGCAACCATGAGTCTTTGACCGCCAAGCGAGGGGCATACTATAACCTTGTGAAGAATCAGTTGGAATTGGGAAACTAAAAATACTTTTGATATGGAACAGAAAGAAAAAGAATCAGATAACATCGAGTTGAGAAGCGAGAAGGTGAGGAACGTGATAGGCAAAGTTCCTCCTCGCCTCGTCAGCTTGGGAACGGTTGTCATTACGATAATAGTCCTCGCCCTCGCAGTTGCTTTCTACAAGATACCTTATCCTATATCCATAGAGGCTAATGGTGAGGTCGTCAATCAAAGAACGATGCAGGTGTTTGTACCATACAAGTATTTGTATCTTTTCGATGAGCCAAGGACGGCTCATGTATCTTTCGAGGGTAACGACAATGTATCTTATAACTGCAACATTATAAGCCATAATGCCAGGCTCATACATAGGGAAGATGGCAACTATTTTATGGCTATAGCCACAGTGAGCACACAGGGACAAAATACTCCTATACTGCAAAAGTATATGAAAGCCGATGTCAGGATCATCGTAAGCAACAAAACGTTGTGGCAGCAGGTATTTGGATAATTCTAGTAAGCAAATATAAAAAATGACACTTTGTGGTTATTCTTTACAAGAATTGCCACAAAGTGTCTTCATTGTTGTTGTAAAATCAAGGAGAACCACTATAATGTATATCCCAATGTCAGATGATAGCTGTGGTTCTTGAATTTAAACTGAGGTGACTTGTCAAGAAAACCACGAGAATAGCCTAATGTTACAGCATAACGATTGGCATAAACAAACTTTCCTTCAATTAAGCCTCCCACATCCCATCGCTTATAACCATCAAGGCGATTGGTATTATGTTGATAGTTGTTGAAGCTGTTCCATTTGAAGCTATTACCAGACTTTCCATCTGTATTCTCGGTTACATTCTCCTTGATAGATACCATGGAAAATCTTCCATACGCACCAACAGAAGGAATGAAATGCAACTTCTCACCCAGAGTGAAGTCATATCCAAACTTGACAGGAATTTGGATGGATAGTTCTCTTGAATTTACCGTAGGAAATGCAGCTGTAAGTCCACCATTATAGTAGTCTGACATGGCGGTATAGCTACCTGCCGTCATTAAGAAATCAATTCCCGAGGAATAGACAAAGTTCTTGCTTGTTTCATAGGATATCCCAACACCTACACTTGCACCCATTTTCATTTTTTGATCTTGGGCTACATAGGAATTTCCACCAACAAAACCTGACAAGTTTGTACCAGTATGTAAATCCACCTTGACTCCCTGTTGTGCCATGCTGCACAAAGGTAAGAGACTTGCCATGATAAGCATAGCTAAAAATACTTTCTTCATCGTCTTATAATTTTATAGAATGTCTATTTTTACAATTTGGGCTTTGCTTTCCAAGCATTTAGGCATGACAAAATTTCCAACTTTCTCTGTTATGTCATTTCCATCTTTGTCATGTTCAGAAGTCAAGTCTGACCAGACATGGAATTCTCCAGTAAACTTAGCAGCGGTCTGTCTCTTTCCTAAAATGATGTCAAAGCCATTCTTTACTGCCTTCTCGTTATTGAAGATATATCTAGGAAGTCTATTGACAATGGCTTCTTGTCCATATTTTCCTTGTCCAAGATAGACAAAGTTGTTGTCAAGATAGGAATCAAAGAAATATTGACGGTGTGGGTCATTTTTCCACCCATACCACATATGTTTCTTAGCACTCATCTTTACTCGAAGATAATACCCTTGAGCATACGCTTCAAAATATATCTTGGTGTTGCTGCGTGGTCTGAGTTCCACTTTGTTAGTGCCAGCAACTGTACCTTCCTGTGATGGTACTTTCTGACCAGGGGTAGATGGGAGGGATGGATAATTTGGATAGTTTTCAGAATTTACACTAATTTTTCTGACTTCATTTCCAACAACGAAATAGCCATCCTTATTCGCAATATATGATTCTGGTGAATCAGCATTAGGTACATACAATGATACATCAGAATTGTCCGAAGCATCAGTTATCAACAGTCCCTCATACTTCTTTTTATACTCTGAGTATTTAGCGTTGAAATCAGATAATGATGTTGCCTCATTACCAATCTTTTCAAGCTCTGCGTCTGCATCATCTGCTAAATCATAAAGATTCTTGATGCCATATTTGCTAATAGTCTCGGTTCTTGCGAAACTAGACTCGTTAAGTAACTCGTTCTTGAACTTCTGGAAACTAGCCTCTGAATCAAATTTCAGCGCAAGTTCTCCATCACCCAATGTTCGTGTACCTTGTACAACATTTCCATTGGATACTTCTACAACCTCAATTCCATTATTGTCTGCTACTGGGGCTGAGTTTGTACTTAGGCTATCATCATCTGTACATGAGAACAGAAGTGAAGCTGTACACATTGCTAAAATTAACTTTTTCATTTACCTTATTTTTGATTTAACCTAAATTTTTCGAGTGCAAAAGTATTAAGATATTTCAGACTATGCAAGTACAATCATCGTGATTCGGAGAAATTGAGGTGTGAATCACTCAAAACCACAGATGAACCTTATCTTACTATACTATGAATGGTTCATAAGCGAAAATAGTGGATTCATGAGTGTTTTTTCGTCATTCATGGTTTTTACTATTGTCTATCTCGAAAAAAAAAACTAAATTTGCAAGCAAAAATGAGTAATATGAAGAAATATCATGGTTTTATAAAGAGTTGGTTCATCATATCCATCACCACATGCATCTTTTCCTACTTGCTATGGGCACTGATGGACTTTGATACGTTTGTGGGTACAGGTGTCACTTTCGAGGACTTGTGCTTCGACATAGTATATTGTTCCTTTTACACATTATTCTCTTTGTGGGTTTCTATTTCCTTGGGTGACATTTTTGTAAAAAACAAGATAAGCAATCCTCGTTTTGTCACCCATATCCTATTGTTGTTGCTAGCCAATTCTGTTTGGGCTGTTGCATTTGAAAACATATTTGATAGCCTTTGGCATGCTGGGAACGATGTATATTGGGACAGATTATATGTTTTTGGATTAATCGCCACATTGCTGACCATGGTGAATGCGTGCCTATATTATTGCTCCATCCTCATCAGAAAAGAGAAGGAAAACGTAGTGCTTACCAATAATCTCTTGCGTCTGCAGATGAATCCGCATTTCATATTCAACAGCATCAACACGTTGGCAGACTTGATTGAGGAGAATCCTGTACAGGCAGAAAGTTTCACTCTGAAATTCTCTGAAATCTATAGATATGTAGTCACACATCTGGATGATGAGACGGTGCCAGTACATGAAGAGATTCATTTCGTGAAGAACTATTGTGAGCTTCAAGAGATAAGTTCTCCTCATACCATACATGTGGAAATTGCCGAAGAACTGGAAAGATGCAAGAATAAGACCTTGCCATTGGCGATACAAATGATGGTAGAAAATGCGATAAAGCATAACTGTCATACCAAGGAAAGACCGCTTTTTATCTCAGTGTATTGTCATGGCGAATATATTATCGTTAGAAATGTAGTGAATCCGATAAAGAGCACTTTACCTACAACACAAAAGGGATTGTCAAACTTGCGTCTGCGCTATAGTCAATTAGGAAAGGAACTAGTCGTTAGTAACGACAATAAATATTTTGAAGTTAAACTTCCAATCTTATCAAAATCATGAAAGTTTTAATCATAGAAGACGAAGAACGTGGCTTTTCAAGACTGAAACGCCTCTTGCAAAACATAGACAACTCTATGGAAATACAAGGACCATTAACAACAATGAGAGCGGTCATTGACTATCTGCAAAATCCGCATGACGAGGATGTAATCTTTGCGGATATAAGACTGGGCGATGGTGATGTGTTCGAGGCTTTCTTGGAGATAGCCCCAACTTCTCCTGTGATATTTACCACGGCTTATAATGAATATGCCTTGGAAGCATTCAAGAGCAATGGCATCGCCTATCTTCAGAAACCGATATTGACAGAAGAATTGGAGAAAGCTCTAACAAAGGCTAAAGCCCTGTGCAATAAAGTCATAGATTACTCAGATCTGATGGAGAAAATGGGGATGGCAACAGGTAAGAAATGGAGAGACTATTTCCTTGTGCATATCTATGATGGCTTCAAACTTGTCAAGACAACTGACATTAGTTATTTCTTATCAGAGAATGGTGTCGTTAGGGCATACCTTAGTGATGGTAATTCTGTACCCATCAACCAATCTTTGAATGACTTGGAGCTGCAATTAAATCCCAATTTGTTCTTCCGTGTCAGCCGCCAATATATGGTAAATATCGAGCGCATTGACAAACTCACCAATTTCTTCAAATACAGAATGACCATTAGCCTTCATGGATTTCCTGAGTTGCGAATTGTGGTCAGCAAAGACAAAATCATGAAATTGAAGAATTGGCTCGACAGATGAAGACAAGAATTGACTTGATGTTTTTTCGCACAACTATATAAAAAAAGAAGTTTCACTGTGGTACATATTGTTGAGAGGTGTACCACGGTGAAAATTGTGGAAACTGACAATATACATTAAATTTGGATTCACTGATGTTTCTAATCTCAAATTACTTGTGAAGCAAGGTTTTACTATAAAAAGTTCTAATTTCCATAAAATTCCTCTTGTAAATCATTGGATATTTAGAAAAATATCGTATCTTTGCCCCCAAATTGAGGTGTTCTTTGCATATTGCAAAATACAGAAACGAGCAGAAGTCCGCTCGTTTCCATATTGTTACCTATATAATATAGGCAAACGCCCAACTTCTTGATTTTCAATCAAAGTCCAAATTAGAGCGAGTTATTTTTTTTAACGTTACATTTTCATCATTCCCCCCACGCGAATTCAAAATCAGATGCCCTTAGAAACACCACCGTTAATGCTTCTAAGGGCATAGTTTAAGACAATTACAATCTACTTTATCACCAGTTTATAATTACTTCCGTCGGCTCTACGAACTACGTAAATGCCAGGAGCATTTGGCTGCTCTATCTTCACACCATCCAAGGTGTAATAGCCAATGATAGGCGAATTGCCATCTATCAAAGTATGATTGATGCCCGTTGACTGAGATACGCCTACGGCATAAATCTTCACGCAGTTTTCGGAAGCCGAAGCCGAAAGTGCCGCAGCTCGTGATAATGGGCGGCAAGCCGCTACCTGGTGAGCCTTTGCAGCTTCTGTATCATCAGCCACCTCCTGCTCGGCTCCATAGATATAAACGCAAGTTTCCTTATCTACACGATAAGCCACCTCGATGGTTCCCCTATCCGATTTAACAAAGGCCTGTGGTTCCGCCTCGCCCACCTTTACATTGAGCGTGTTTTTACCCACAGTCTTGCAATCTATCACCATCGTTCCGTCGCCGGTATTCACCTTTACGATTAATCCATTAAAGCGATTGGCAATATCCGATTTTCCTGGTGCCAAGCTGCCTATTCCTGCCACTTCGGCAGCAGTCATGGTAGAATTGAGCACGATACTTCCATCAGTACTGTCGTAGCCATCACCATCGCCCACCGTAACATAAACATCTCCAATCACCGCATCACCCAAATCAGCTTCTTCTGAAATGCCTGCAGCAAACGAGGTTTTAGAATCCTTATCCATTGCACCCACCTGGTTAACTGCCATCACCTTATCAGCAATATCTGGGAACTGAGCCTTATACTGCTCTACCAATTCGGCAGGCACCTTGATGGCAGCAACGCCTACATTCCAACATTCAGCTTGTGGATGAGGTATTGGCGACATGCAAGTTATGACGCAATCACCCCCTTCTTTCTTCAAAAAACTGTAGGTGAAATTATCCTCTACATTAGCCGTTGAAGGAATATAAACCGTCTTAGCGGGGCAATCAGAGAAAGCTCCATCTCCTACACTCGTAACGCCTTCTGGTAAAGAAATGGTCTCTAAGGCTGTTTGTCTAAATGCCCGACTTCCTATCGTTGTCAAACGAAGTGGCCAGTGGATATTTTTCAGAGAAGAACAACCATAGAATGCATTATCTCCAATATATCTGATGCTATCAGATAAATTGATGGTTGTAAGATTCTTGCATCCATAGAAAGCAAATTCGTCTATTCGCTCCAAGCAAGCAGGAAGAGTTACCTCCGTGAACTCTCTACCAGAGAAAATTCCTCTCGGCAGGCGACGTACCTTATCACCTATGACAATCTTCTCCAGAGGTATATTTGACTCCATTAAACGCTCGCATTCGGCATTGATTGCATTATAGGTAAGGCTCCAAATATTTGAGCAACCATAGAAAGCACCACCACCAATATACTCCACCGTTTCAGGAATGGTTACCTTTTTAAGATTCTTGCATTGATAGAATGCCTCATCACCAATTCGCTTGAGTCCCGGCATTTCAGGCAGAGTCTTTATTTGCGTACCGGCAAAAACCCGGCTACCTATCTGCTCCACAGAAGCTGGGATATGGAATGTGGTTGCATTTCCTTGCCAATTTTCAAAAAGATTATCTGCCAATGTTACGGTTCCATCTTTGATAGTATATTCCTCCAGATTTTTATCCACACACTGATAAGCCACTTTACCAATATAGCGGATATGATTCTCTGGCTGAATATCGTTGATAAACGGGCAGTAAGAACTAGAATAACCAGTGAATGCATAAGAACTGATATCACGAAGTGTGGATGGTAGATTTGCCTCCTTTACTGGCGAATTACTAAAGGCACTATAGCCAATATACTTCAAGCCCTCTCCTATCGTAATCTTCGTCAAATTCGGGCAGTCTCTAAATGTACCCTCCCGGATACTATCGCATGGCGTTGTCATCTCGATTTCGGTAATCGGAGTATTAGAAAAGGCGCCTGCGCCCATCTCCACTTTTCTATCTAACTTAAGAGCCTTCAACGGAACATCACAGAATGCTTCTCGGCCAACATACAGAAGACTATTTGGAAGATTATCCAACTCCAAACTTAAACAACTCCGAAAGGCATTATCCCCCACAGAAGTAAGTTTCGCAGGGAAATTTATCGTTTCTAAAATAGAACAGCCATAGAATGCTTCTTTATTTATACGGCTCACTCCTTCTGGGAGCTTCACACCTCTCAAAGTTTTGCAATCACCGAAAATATCTTCTCCTACTTCGGTTATGCTCTCAGGAAGCTTCACTGTAACAAGACTCTCGTTCTTGAAGAATGCCCATGCCAGGTTATTACGGTAGCAATCGTATCGCTTGTAACCAAATCCTGCAGGTACTTGCTCTGTGCGATTCTCCTTGCTGAAGATATAATTATATATTTTTTGTTCCTCATGGAAACCCTTGGATGGAGAGTATGTTCTGTACACGGTTCCATCATACTCAAACTTCACCTTTTCCAGATCAAGATAAGCAAGGCTTCCAACGAGTCCCTGGGCATCGGCAAGAAACTTCAGGTCTTCACCATTCATGGTGCCGGTAAGCACAAGTCCGTTTACCTCATCAGGATCCAAATCGAGAAGCTGCTTTTTCAGCTGACCCGGCTTTACCTCTATCTGATAGGTATTCTCCGGCTGTTCGTTGATGTCATATCGCTTCGTCAGAGTATAGGTCATAGGATCATTATACCTCATTGACCCGTCTGCCAGAATCATGGCTGCACGCACCGTAGTGGTAGAGGCGATATGGATTTTATCATCTTTATGATAACGCTGGGAATGGTGGTTTGGCATAGAACCATCTAATGTATAAACGGTGATGTTATATATACTGTCGCCATCATCAACCTGAATATTCCATGGATTGAGCGTTAAATCAAATGGCTCGTAGAAAGGTCCTGCCTCATGCGAGAATCTGATGTAGTGCCCACCAGAAGATCCAAATGGATAATAAACAGAAACACTGCGCAGCACAATATCATTTGGCGCAGTAATCTTCAAACGACTGTTTCCATCTACGCCATACATTTTTATCCTCTCTTCGCCACATTCATCAGAACTGAGCTTGCCGTTGGAAATAGATACATTTACTTTTGCCAGGAAATCCCAATAAAATGGGTCATCATCATCATATTCCTTATCGGGATTATGCCAGTGAATGGCATTGACAGATAAACAGGCGTTGCCGATAAGTTCAGGAATCACCGGTAGGGTTATGCTTCCTCCTTCCTTGATAATCAGATTACCCTCGCCGGCATAGACATTATCAAAAGTCCATCCCGAGGGGTTATCCAACTGCGATGGATTCAGCTTAGTCTTACCATCAGAAGTTCCCACTACTTTTTCAAAGGTCTCCTCAAAAAGAAGATCTCTTCCCTCTGCCAAAGCTGGCTGTATTCCTATGCAAAACAGGAAGAGGAAAAGGATTAATTTTATTCTTCTCATAACAGTAAATTTATAAGTTATTAATAATGAAGATTATATCACTCTACCTGCAAAGATATAAAAAAGATTCAAACGAGAAATAGCCCTAGCCGCCTGGGATGAAGATTTATACGCATTAGCGTTTCTTTTTTACACATTGACGCATCCATTTACGCTTTTACGCTTCTTTTTTACGTATTGAAGTGGATTCTTTAACGCATTGAAATGGTTTTCCGTATTTTTTTTGTACCTTTGCGCCCGAATATTAACTATTATTTTTTAAGTATAAACGTATGAATTCAAAATCAGTAGCAAAATTAGCAGCATGCGCCTCAGCGACGCTATTGTTGTGGGTAAGCCTGACGAGTTTCTCGCCTGCAGTTGCCAAAAACGCCGAAGGTTTCACCGAAAGTAATACCGAAAGAAATACTATCGGTACTCTTTCTGAATTAAACCAGATTGAATACGAGAAGCATCTCCTGCCTTCCAACAGCATCAGCGCCGGATGCGGATATTCATGGCTCAGCAACGAAATTCTTACGGCTAACGGCAAAAGCCTGAACAGAACGCCTACGGGCTTCGACGTTACCCTGGAATACGCCCATCTGTGGAATCTGTGGAAGCAGCCGAACGCCTACCGCCGTCCTTTTTATATGGGCTTCTCCATCAATGCTGTGGGCAGCAGAACCAAGGTGGGAATCCCTACTGGCTTCGGCAACGATGCCAACGATGTGATCATGAACTATTTCGTGGGTGCGGGTTACAAAATGGCCTACAAGACGAATAAGCACTTCATCTGGAATATGGTGCTGAGCCTTGGCTACGCCTGCACTGACGATGATTTCAACACCATGGATGGCTTTGGTGTCTATGCGGAAATGGGGTGCGAATACTTGCTCAGCAAGCACTGGTCGGCTGGCGTGAGTTTTGGCGGTATTAGCACCTCTTATAAGCAGCCGGCAGGATGGGACGGCAAATATAGATTCGGCATCGATCACAATGGCTTGCGCGCAAAGCTGGGGTACTATTTCTAAGTTAACAGCAAAATCAGGCACTTTTACTGGGGATTTGCTACCACAAAATAACGCAAAAAGGTGGATTTTTAACTAAACAGGGGGTAAATTCTGTTTTTTATGTGGCAAAATAATAGAATTTATACCACAAAAAGGCAATCTTTACGAAAAGAAGACACAAAAAGTTTGTACCTTTGCATCAGTTAAAACAAAAAGACGTTGTGAAACGTTTTATCATCATCTTTTACTTATACAAATAAATTATGAAAAAAACGAGTTTCCATGGGGATGGGAGCTCGTTTTTTCGTTTTTTAAGTTCCATTGCACCCAAGATATTAACTATAATTCAAGTAATAAATGAATAACTGAGCTTTTAAAGGCAGCGAGGCGATACTCTACCTTATTATTATAGGTAGAATATCGCCTCGTTTCCTTCGTTGAAGAGAAGATCAAGGATGCTCATGTTGGGCTGGAAACCAAATTTCTGCTCATACACCTGATAATAGCGCTTCGACTCGAATTCGGCATCAGGAAGCGGTTTCTTGGGGCGAATGGCTTCGCGGAAATCCTTGATACTTTCAACTTTATGCTTAGTAAAGCTGTTGAATTCTTCACTCTTCACTTTTCGTTCTTCACTTAAAAAGTACTCGTTGGTGATTGAAATCTTGGGACGGATATCCAGAAGTTCTATCATCTTCTCTGTAATCTCCATGTTGAAATCGAAGAGGAACTCGTATTTCTTCTCGTAGAAGGGGCGAATGTCGTCCTGGTAATACTCGAAGAAGGGGCTCTCGCCGTAGGCGGAGAGGAGCGCATTCCAGTGTACATGGCGCCAGTTGGCGTGGTCGGAGATGCGGATGTCTTTCATCGCCAACGATGTGTTGTGGTTCGTGGGGATGGTGAGGGCGAGGGGGCCGTTGGTGGTTGGGATGAGCATGCGGTTGCGATAAGTTTGCTTGATAAAGCTCTCGTGGCGCTCTATCAGGCACTCGTCGTAGCGGTTCAGCTTCTGATACCACTGAATGGGGCCGAAATAGGTGGAGGATAATAATGCTTTCAAATTCTTATTCTTATGTATTTATTAATTCTTACTCAAGTTTCGCATGTAAGCTCCACACGCCCTGAAAGGGCAGAAGCTTTTGCCCTTACAGGGCGCCTTGCTGATTGCCATTATACCCAGGGCGATGCCCTGGGCTAGGAGCTTTTGGGCCTTCAGCCCGTTCTTAAACCACATACGAAAGTTCAGTTAATAACGTGTTTATTCTCAAAATAGCTTATAGGCTTTGCCTATCATCTGATGCTTGTGAACCAGCTGCTCACCGGCAGGTGTCTTCAGGAGATAGAAGCGGCAATCCTTGCAGCCGCAGCGCTTGCAGCATACTGTGGGTATGATGTAGCTCGCCTTGCCGATGCGGAGGGTATCGCCCGGAAGCTTGTCTATCCTCCCGATGAAATACACCATGAATACATTCTTGCGCCGCTGGTTGCGGAGCGGAAGTGCCACGGAATCGGCATAAACCACTATCTCGCCACGATTGAAAAAATCGCAGTCAATCCTATTCACTATCACCCGGTTGCCCTCTTCCAAATGCGGAGGGAGACCCCCGGCGGGCACCGTGAAGACAGTGAATGCATAGGTTCGCACCGCCCATACCAGGAGCAGCGACAAGCCTAAAGCTATTAGGAATTTAACTGCGATTTTCAATCTATCTTTCTATTACTTGATGTTATCTACGAAGTTGAACAGGCGGTTCCAGCGGATGCCTGAGAAGCCCGGATGGTCAGGACTGTGGCTCCACCAGATGAAGATTGGCTTGCCAACGATGTGATCCTCTGGCACGAAGCCCCAGTAGCGGCTATCGGCTGAGTTGTGGCGGTTGTCACCCATCATCCAGTAGTAATCGAGCTTGAAGGTGTAGCTCTTCGCTAGCTTGCCGTTGATGAAGATGTTGCCCTGGCTGTCTACCTTGAGGTCGTTGCCCTCGTAAACCTTGATGCAGCGCTCATATACTGGCAGGTTCTTCAGCGTCAGAGCGATGCTCTTGCCCTTTTTCGGAATCCATACAGGACCATAGTTATCGCATGTCCAACCGGTGTAGGCGTTGAGCGGATAGAGGTCGCCGTATCTCGCATCGGTGTTGATGGAGATGCTCTCTACCAGGTTCTTGTTCGCCTTCAGAGCCAGATAAGCCTTCTTGGTGAGTGGAATCACGCCGCTCTGATTATACATCAGCAGGTCTTCGTTGGTAATTCCCAGTTCATCGGCAAGGTCGATTGGGAACTCGCCCTTGAGCTTCATCTTGTAGGTATATTGCACATTATCAGGCTCCTTGTTTGCCTTTCCGTTCAGATAAACGATGCGGTTCTTGATCTGCAGGGTCTGACCAGGCAAGCCCACGCAGCGCTTTACGTAGTTCTCGCGACGGTCGGTAGGACGGCTGATGATGTCACCATATTCGCCCGGCATGCTGGCGATGTAGTTGCGTCCGGCAGCATACACCTTTTCGAAGTAGTGGCGCTGCTGCAAAGGGTTCAGCACGCGAACATCCTGCTGCTGTCCGTTCTGCTCCAGAAGCTGGTCACCGATAGAGTAAACCATCTGATAATAATCATTCGCCTGATAGCGCTCCTCGTTGCAGAGGGTGTCGCCGGCAGGATAGTTGAACACCACGATGTCGTTGAGCTTCACGTTGCCCAAGCCCTTTACGCGGCGGTAATCCCAGTGAGGCCACTCCACGTAGCTCTTCACGTTAACCAGCGGCAGGGTGTGCTGGGTTAATGGCATAGTGAGCGGGGTTTCAGGGATGCGAGGACCATAGCTTACCTTGCTCACGAAGAGATAGTCGCCCGTGAGGAGACTCTTTTCGAGAGAAGATGACGGAATCACATAGTTCTGGAAGAAGAAGAGGTTGATGAAATAAACCGCTACAAGAGCGAACACCAGCGCATCTACCCAGCTCATGATGAAGCGCACGGGGCCTTCTTCATCCTTCCACCACTGCCAGTGAATCTTCTTGGTGATGTAAACGTCGAAGATGAACGGAACCACGATGAGTCCCAGCCAGCTCTCAACCCATATCAGGAAGAGGAGGTAGAGGGCGAGAACCACTGCGAACTTCGCCCACTGCACCTTCATGTTGAGGTTTTGTTTCTGTTTATCAATCATATTTATTAGATTTATTAGAACTTAAATAAATCTGATGTGGTGAGCAAACCTGAATGGTTGGCTGTGAACTCTGCTGCAAGAACGGCTCCCAGGGCGAAGCCCTTGCGTGAGTGGGCACTGTGCTCGATGGTAATCATATCAGCATCTGAATCATACATCACGGCGTGAATTCCAGGAACCTCGCCATCGCGTACGCAGTTGATAACCAGGTCTTCGTCGGTGATGTTAGCATCGCCCTCATCGTGATGGCCATCCTCTGTCCAGTAGGTTACGCCACGCTTCCAATCCTTCTTTCTATCGATGTTGTCGATGATTTCCTCGGCCAGTGTGATGGCTGTGCCTGATGGCGCATCGAGCTTATGAACGTGGTGGGTTTCCTGCATGCATACTGAGTACTGTGGGAATCCGTTCATGATCTTTGCCAGATAGCGGTTTACGGCAGAGAAAATGGCTACTCCGATGCTGAAGTTAGATGCCCAGAAGAGGGTCTGCTTTCCGTCGGCGCAGAGTTTCTCCACGTCTTCCTTATGGTCTTTCATCCAACCAGTGGAACCTGAAACCACCTTCACGTTGTGAGAGAATGCCTTCAGATAGTTGCCGTAGGCGGCAGTAGGGTTAGTAAACTCGATGGCAACATCGGCAGAGCAGAACTCCGGACTGTCGATATCCTCAGGGTTATTCACGTCAATCTTACATACGATTTCGTGGCCACGCTGCAGGGCGATCTCCTCGATCATGTGTCCCATCTTTCCGTAGCCAATCAAAGCTATTTTCATCTTTATCTAAATTTTATTTGTTTTTTACTCATTTCTTATGCAAAAATACACATTTTTCTTCGAAAAACCTTGAAAAATACGGGTTATTATTATAATAAATAGAAAATTTTGGTTATTTTTGCAGTGATTTAGGGCTTTTAGCCTCATTTAGTAACTAAAAAAGAGAAAATGATGAGCAAATACATATTTGAGACGAAGATGGAAGTGAGGGATTACGAGTGCGACATTGAGGGTATTGTGAACAACGCCAACTATCTGCACTACATGGAGCATACCCGCCATCTCTTTCTGAAGGAGTGCGGCCTCAGCTTTGCCGAAATGCACAACAAGGGCGTGGATGCTGTGGTGGCGAGAATGAACCTGCAGTACAAGGTTCCGCTGCAATGCGATGATGAGTTTTTCTCGCGTTTGTGGCTGGAGAAGCAGGGCGTGAGATATGTCTTTCATCAGGACATCTTCCGTGCCAGCGATGAGAAGCTCTGCCTGAAGGCCACCGTTGAGCTGGTTTGCCTGATTAACGGAAGGCTGGGCAACAGCGAGGAATACGACAAGGCGTTCGAGAAATACCTCCGTAACAGTTAACAGGTTAACAGTTAACAGCTGATTTTTCAATACCCCTTCCGCACACGAGCGAAAAAACTTGCACCAAAAGGACAAGCATCAGAACTTGCGATCCGAAAGAGGCAATCCTATAAATCCATAAACCCTATAAAGCCGAAACAACATGGAGCAACTACTTCACTATGTGTGGAAGCACAAACTCTTCCCACTCTCCCCTCTTTCCACCACCGACCACAGGCAGGTGGAAGTCATCGACCCCGGATTGCACAATCGCAATGCAGGGCCCGATTTCTTCAACGCTAAAATCAAGATTAACGGTACGCTGTGGGTGGGCAACGTGGAGATTCACGACAAGGCGAGCGACTGGTATCTTCATGCCCACGACAAGGATGAGAGATACGACAACGTGATTCTGCACGTCTGCGGCACCATCGACGTGGAAGCCCGGAACTCGAAGGGTGCCCTGCTGGTTCAGATGCAGCTCGATATTCCGGATCATGTGCTGAAGCACTATCAGGAGCTGCTCACCATCGACCAGTATCCTCCTTGCTATCAGATTATTCCATCGCTCTCGAAACTCACCGTGCATTCGTGGATGAGTGCTCTGCAAACCGAGCGCCTTTCGCAGAAGACGGAGGCGATAGAGGAGCGTGTGCGCCGCTGCAACGGCGACTGGGAGAATGCTTACTTCGTGACTCTGGCCAGAAACTATGGTTTCGGAATCAATGGCGATGCCTTTGAGCAGTGGGCGCTGAAACTGCCTCTGAGGGCGGTGGATCATCACCGGGATGACCTCTTCCAGATAGAGGCTATCTTCATGGGGCAAGCGGGATTGCTGGAGCTGAACACCATTCCCGAAAGATATCAGAAAGACGCCCTGAACGACGGGTATTTTGCGAGATTGAGAAATGAGTATCTTTATCTCTCGCACAAATTCTCGCTGCAGCCGATGGATTACAAGCTATGGCGTTTTCTGAGACTTCGCCCGCAGAACTTCCCGCATATCCGCATTTCGCAGCTGGCGAATCTTTATTATAACCGCCGTGCGGGATTAAGCCAGCTGCTGGAGGCTTCTACGGTGAAGGAGGCAAAGAAGGTGCTTGCCACCAGCGTTACGGGGTATTGGGAAACTCATTATACCTTCGGAAGCACGAGCATCCGCAACGAGAAGCACCTCTCCCCTTTCTCGCTCAATCTGCTCATCATCAACACCGTGGTTCCTATTCTCTTTGCTTACGGAAGGCACCGGGGTGAGGAGAAATACTGCGACCGTGCCTTCGATTTCCTGGAGGAGCTGAAGGCTGAGAATAACCATATAGTAAGGATGTGGCAGCAGTGCGGCCTGGAGGTGGAGAACGCCGGTGATAGCCAGGCGCTTATCCAGCTGAAGAAAGAATACTGCGACAAGAAGGAATGCCTTAGGTGCAGGATTGGGTATGAATACTTGAAAAGATAACTAATTATTTTTTAAGATTATGGGTGACCAACAGGAAATATTAAATACTATACTCTTAACAAGGCTGAATTACTTTAGCCTTGCGGGAATGCTGGAGCTATATAGAAAGGTGGGCTCCGCCACGCTCATCCTTGAGCATAAGAACGACCTGAGAGACATCCTGCCCGATGCCTCGGATAAACTCGTGAACGCTATCCAAAACTGCGACGAGGCTCGAAAACGGGCTGAAGAGGAACTGGAATACGATATCAGATACGGAATAGAACCGATAACGATGAACGACGAACGTTATCCGCAACGACTCAAGGATTGCGATGATGCGCCGCTCATGCTCTTCTATAAAGGCAATGCCAACCTGAACCAGCAGCGGGTTATCAATATCGTGGGCACACGCCGCTGCACTCCTTACGGCGAGGACCTTATCCGCCGCTTTATTACGGATTTGAAGCAGCTCTCACCTCGTGTGCTCATCGTGAGCGGCTTAGCCTATGGCGTGGATATCGTGGCGCACCGGCAGGCACTCGCCTGCGGCTACGAAACCGTGGGCGTACTGGCGCATGGCTTGGACGACCTCTACCCACGCCAGCACCGGGAAACGGCTGCCAGAATGATAGAGCAAGGCGGTTTGCTCACCGAATTCCTCACCCAAACAAATGCAGATAAAATCAACTTCGTGCGCCGCAACCGCATCGTGGCAGGAATGTCGGATGCCTGCATCCTGATAGAGAGCGCCGCCCATGGCGGAGGTCTCATCACCTGCGATATTTCACAATCCTACGGCAGGGATGTTTTTACCTTTCCTGGCCGTATCGGGGACGCATATAGCGAGGGGTGCAACAATCTGATAAGAAACAACGGGGCAGGTCTCATCACCAGTGCCGCCGACTTCATCAAGGATATGGGATGGCAGGATGATGCTACGCTGATGCGAGCCAAGCAGCAAGGCATCGAGCGCAGCCTCTTCCCGGAGTTATCGCCCGAGGAGCAACTCATCGTAGATGTCCTCTCCAAGACCAACGACCTGCAAGTGAATCTCATCTCCGTAAAGACGAATATCGACATTTCTCGCCTCACTTCCCTCCTCTTCACATTGGAGATGAAGGGAGTCATCAAGACCTTTGCAGGAGGAATGTATCATCTTTTGAAGTAGTATATTCTTTATTTTCAGAAAAAAGCAGTAACTTTGCAGCCGCAAAAAAGAAGATATACATCATAGGAATAAGAAGATTTCACTCGAAACTCATGAAAATAGGTAATATAGAATTTGGGCCTCAGCCCCTCTTCCTCGCTCCGATGGAAGACGTAACGGATATTGGCTTTCGCATGCTCTGCAAGCGATTCGGAGCTGCCATGGTTTATACTGAGTTCGTATCGGCGGAAGCCTTGGTGCGAAGCATCAAGAGCACAGTCAGCAAGCTTACGATAAGCGATGAGGAGCGCCCTGTGGGCATTCAGATTTACGGCAGAACCACCGAGGATATGGTGGAAGCTGCCAAGATTGTGGAACAGGCGAAGCCGGATGTGATTGATATTAACTTCGGTTGTCCGGTGAAAAAGGTTGCCGGAAAGGGTGCGGGAGCCGGAATGCTCCGGAATATTCCGCTGATGCTGGATATTACAAGAGAGGTGGTGAAGGCGGTAAACGTGCCCGTAACCGTGAAAACCCGATTGGGTTGGGATTGCGAGAACCTCATCATCACCGACCTTGCCGAGCAGCTGCAGGATTGCGGAATCCAGGCGCTCACCATCCACGGCAGAACCCGTAGCCAAATGTACACCGGAGAAGCCGACTGGAGCCTCATAGGTGAGGTGAAGAACAATCCCCGCATCCATATTCCTATCATCGGCAACGGCGACATTACGACCCCGGAAGAAGCCAAGCTTGCTTTTGAGCGTTATGGTGTGGATGCGGTGATGATAGGCAGAGCCACTTTTGGAAGACCTTGGATTTTCAAGGAAATACGTGATTATCTGGATAATACGGGTGCAGCCCCACTCACCGTAGATGAGAAGATTGACCTCCTGGAGGAGCAGCTTCGCATCAACGTGGAGCGCATCGACGAGTACAGAGGCATTCTCCACACCCGTCGCCACCTAGCCGCCTCCCCTATCTTCAAAGGCATTCCCGATTTCCGCCAGACGAGAATCGCCATGCTGAGAGCCACTACCGTGGAGGAATTGAAAGAAATATTGAAAGAATGCCGAGAGAGAATCAAGGCGATAGAATAAATTTTAGGCACGGATTATTTTTAGGCACGATTTATTTTTAGGCACGATTTATTTTTAGGCACGGATTACACGGATTACGCGGAGGCTTGCGCCATGTATTTTTTAGAAAAATTCTGCTAAAATATGCCGAATAGCTAAAAATGAGCGATTTACAAGTGTTTCACCTCAATAGAGGTAATGACTTGGTAATAGTTTTAACTTCTGTATTATACATAAGTTTGCATTACTTGTCAAACAACTCTTTTCGGTGACAAAGGTACAACATTTATGTGGATTGATGAAAATCATATCCATTTTTTAGATTTTATTTTCAGTTGCTGCCATATACGTACTACTCAACACCCCTTGGATGTGTCAAATCCGCAAAATATTGATGATTTTGGCTATATTTATGCTACAAAATAGGCTATTATGTCAAATGAGTACTTGAAATTCATTTTTAGGGGCTGAGTAGTAACAAGAACATCTGAGACCTACAGAGAATGAACCGCCAACCTGTGGGGAGGGATAAATTGAAAAATGCTTCCATACTGCGAAAGTACGGAAGCATTTGTATGGGGGAAAAGACAAAAGATTATTGCAGACTCTTGTCAAGGATTTCAAGAAGAATGGTAGGGTCCTCGTGGATTTGCTCAGCAGTGAGTCCTCTCTTTTCCACTTCTTCAGCGACGGCAGGATAGTCCTTGAATTTATCCTTTATCTTTTTCAACAGTTTCTTTTGAGAATATTTTTCTCTTTTGGAATTAATTTTTTTATCCTCAAATAACATCCAATAGTAAACATGCTTGCCGCTATCAACCATATAGTGATATCCCCTACAGCCCAAGTAAACGGTATTATTTGTCCATATACCAGTAAACGACCTGCTGTGGGTGGAACTTTCAAAAGCAAACGGCTGCATATAGCCCGTAACATGTTTACCCTTGTAAATTTCAGTTGCCATAAAAGGGAATGTAGGGTCATCTTCATTAAGAACGAAAGTTCGCTTCTTGCCGTCTTGCATAGCATTGTCCACCACAAGGGATTTAATGTCTACGATTTTGTATTTTACATCCTTACCATTTTGTGTTTCACTGAAATAGATGTTTTTTTTCATGAAGTGGATGTCGTTCTGCAAATAGCCGTTGAGCACAGTACCGTCTTTAAGAGTCAGCACTGCCTTAGGCCATGAAACTTTCTCTTTAGGTTTCTTTGCGTTTGCTATTGTCGCAAACGAGAACACCATTAAAAAGATGATAAAAAGTAACTTTTTCATATGTACGTTTATTTAATGTTTCGATAGATATTTTTAACACTACAAAAATTTGATTACAAAAACTTTGTCATAAATCATAATCAAGGAAGTTATTCCAAAACTTCATCAAGTTTTCTGACTAATATAGTAGGGTCTTTACGAATCTCTTTCATACTTAGACCTTTGAGTATTTCCTTTATCTGAGGATAACCTTTAAAATACATTTTTAGCACAGTCTTTTGACCAATTCCTCCAATGCTATTATCCTTCAAATAATAGGTTCTTGCAAAGTCCTCATTCTTGGCTTTGTAATAAAACATGATAGCCAATCTGTAAATACTTCCCGATTTCACATGGGTAGCTGTGTTTATATAGTGAATATAGGCAGAAATGTTTTTCCCCTCATAAACTGGCTGAAGGAATACCGGATTTTTGTAGAGTTTCGGATTCTCTTTATAAGACATGCTCATTCCCATCTGGGCAACCATCGGAATCCAGTTTTCCCATTCTCCAGCCTTCTTGTTATAGTATTTTATCTCTTTTACATCAGTAGATGCGAAGTCTGCCTTCTCACCATCAGTTTTTTTGATTCTGAACTCATGGTAATTGTCTACATTAAAGGAAAACTTCTTAATGTCACCTTTCACAAAGGTGCCGTTGTTCAAGGTTACTTCTGCATTCTGAGCTTGAACTATTCCACAAAGAAGAATAGCAAGAAACATAAAAATCAACTTTTTCATACGCATGACTATTTAATTTTGTTTCAATTTAAATTAATTGTTTTGCTTATAAAGATAGGATGCTTTTCTTTAACTGCCAAAGAAAAAGAATATTATTAACACAATTATATAGATATATAACAAAATTTAGCATATAATGGCAGTAATTGCAGTTGGTATACTCATTTTCTGCGACCATCGGGAGCAAAAATTCTCCACCCTCATGGTGGAGCGAGGAGTTTTGGGGTTCCCGAAACATAACCTCGCTCCCTCCTCTAAGAACAAAAGACGAGATATTTGCCTTTCGGCTTTCCATGCCCAAGGTTGCAGACCTTAATTCTCTCAATTTACGCCAAACATCAAAGCTGCCACATTGAAAGAACAAGGTCACAGACACAAGCTACTTTGTACATGGAGTTTGCAAAGGAAAAGGTGATATTTTCAGTGTGAAACTTGCCAAGTGTTTCAGTTGTGTGTTGTTGATTTCCTTTGTGAACTATGCCGAGTGTGCTGTGTGTCCTCGGTATAGTCTGCATAAATCTAATGCCATGCTAAAACACTGCGGAGGTTCGCCCAAGTGGCTGGAGGCGCAAAGCCTCCAAGGAACGTTGCTGCAACCATTTCGGAGAATAGAGCGGTTGCCAATTAATCCACAAGCACATTTTACAGCGTACCAAGTGAGGGCATGTAAAACGTTGAATTGTTGAAGATAGGTGTTATCTTTATGAGAACCAACCACTTATACCCTCAACAAACTCTCAACAAATAGCTCTACACAACAAATTACTGGGCAAAAAAGAAAGAAAGGAATGGTGTTCATGGTTTTCTCTTTTCAACATTATCTTTCTTTTGTTGAGAGATTTGTTGAGAATATGTTGAACCGTAAATGCCTGATGTTCAATACTTCTTTCATCATATTCAACAATTCAACAAAAATAAGGGGTGTTTTGTCCGTCATTTTTAGGAACAGAACTCATCCCCCTACAAGTAAGAATGTCATGCTTATGCTTCAGTACTTATTCACGACAGTACGACAGCGCCAAGCCAACAAACAAGCAAGAGGACATTCAACTAAAGGCGGTTGTTCTTCTATTGAGTTGTAGGATAATGACACTACTTTTCTCTTTTGCCCCGTACAATCTCTTGAAGATGGTGGCACGAAACCGAGCGGCCCCGTATGAGTTTATACGGAAGCAAAGGGCAACAATCATCGGAAAGCCATACAACGTTTGCCAAATGCCATTGGAAGTTTCCTGTTTCTGTTGGACTTCCGACACCGTCAATAAACCATCCTTGTATATTGACCTTATCACAGCATGGAGTTTCATGGCGGTGACATGAAGCATATCAACCAATTCACCCTCACTCATCCACAAGTCTTGCAAGTTGGACGGAATGGATAACATTCCATTTCCGTCCACGGTGATTACAGTCCTTTTCATGCCATTCCCCCCATTGTCGGCATATGCCCCTTGATTCGACTTTCAAAAGCTGATATGTCATGCTCCAATTTAGTACTTGTCACCTTTGCGTAAATTTGTGTTGTGGCGATGTCCGTATGTCCCAGTATCTTGCTTACACTCTCTATCGGCATACCGTAGTTTAAAGCCAAAACTGCGAACGAATGCCGGCTTACATGAAATGAAATTCGCTTCTTGATGCCACACATTTTTGCCACTTTCTTTATACGCTTGTTTACCATGTCAAGTGAGCCAATATTAAACAAGTGCATATCTTTTCTCAATGGCTTGTAACGTTCAATTATCTGTATGGCTGCATCTATCAGTTTAATTTTGAATGGTACGCCTGTCTTTTGACGCTGAGAAACTATCCATGGAGACCCACTTATAATGGCAACATTGTCCTCTGTAAGATTCTTGATGTCAACGAAAGAGATACCTGTCCAACAACCAAACATAAACAAGTCTCTCGCAAAAGCAAAGTTGGGATTTTCCAACTCTATTCCTGCAAATATGTCCAATTCTTCCTCTGTCAAGAACTCACGCTCCTTGTGGTCTGGGTCAACGTGGTACATGGCAAACGGATTTCTCTGTATCTTGCCGTTGTAGTGTGCTGCCGTGACGATATGCTTCAATGGTATGGAGTATATCCAAATGGTAGATTGCGTGAGTCCAATGACATTCTTCAAATACAGACAAAAATCACGGATGAACTCCTCGGTAAGCTCATTCATGGACATATCGCTGCGCTTGTACTGAAATTTGATGAACTCGGCAACGTACTTTCTTACCGTCAGATACTTGCGGTAGGTTCGGACAGCTCGGTCTTTTCCCACGCGTTGGGCAAAGGCTGCGTTCTCCTTGTCAAAAGCTCTGAGTAATGTCTCATACTCCGTACCTATGCCTTGATATGCGTTTCTCACCATTTCAGCGGTAACGAACGCCTCACGGTCGGAAAGCCGTTGGTAATGCTTAGCGATTTGAGCCTTGATGTTATCAAGCGCAAAGTTCACCTCATTGGCTTCCTTGCTTCTGCCTTTGGCTCTGTTGCCCTTGGCATCCCATATCGCCTTGGTCACGCTCAGCTTGCAACTGAACTGTGCGATAGTTCCGTTGATTGTCACACGTCCCATGATAGGGACAATTCCGTTTCTCTCCTTGCTTCCGTTTACATAGAAGACTGTCTTGAATGTACTTCTCATAATTCCTTGCTTTTTGTTCTGTGCAAAATTAAATCATGAGAGTTGCATGGCAAATTCACAACCTGTGCAGAATTGAGAAGTAAAAACCGAAGCCGTTAAAAATGCTTATTAGAGAGTTTCTTTGAGGTAATGACTTGAAAGCGTTTCTACTTCTCAAATCCGCCATTTTCGCATTTCCTCACGAACGTCACTTAAAGCCAACAACTGCCACAACCACTTGAAACTCAAAACAAAAGCCCAAATCTGCTATTTTTTGCTTTTTTAGTCATTCTTTTTCCGAAAAATCCGTGTAATCCGTGCCTAAAAATCTGACGAGAAACATCACCAAGACAAACAGCTCGCATCATTAACCACATGAAGGAGTTAACAGGTTAACAGTTAACAGCTGTATTTTCTATACTTTCCCAAGGATGAGAGGGGGATGACGCCTCACATTCTGAGGGGAATTTACTTCTTCAATATAGAAGCACCTTCGAGCAGGGCTAATGCCTTGTTCTCGTTCTCCTCCATGATTTCGCGCTCTCCCGGACCTTTGTCGTTAATTCCGCAGAGGTGCAGGATGCCGTGGATGATGACGCGGTGAAGCTCATCATCGTAGGTCTTGCCAAACTGCTCGGCATTGGTACGAACCGTATCCAGCGAAATCACGATGTCGCCATTAATCACATCATCCTCATCGTAATCGAAGGTGATGACATCGGTATAGTAATCATGACCCAGATACTCGTTGTTCACTTCGAGAATCTTCTCGTCATCTACAAACATATAGCCTATCTCTCCCACCTTGCGGCCATGAGAGGCAGCTACCTTGCGAATCCAGGCACTGGTGTCGCGCTTCTTGATCTTTGGCATTTTCACGCCATCTACATTGTATGTTATCATACGCTTCTTCCTCCTATTTTTATTTTATTTTTGGTAAAAATTCATCTACTTCTCTTCCGAAGAACCTCAATTCCCTAACCAGCGTTGAGCTGATGCTGCTGTATCTTGGGTCGGAAAACAGCAGGATGGTTTCTACGCCGCCCAACTGCTTGTTGATATCCGCCTGCTCTCGCTCGTACTCGAAATCCTTGGCAGAGCGGACGCCGCGAACCAGGAACTTGGCTCCCAGGCGATGCGCCAGGTCGATGGTGAGGTCATCATAGGCAACCACCTCCAGGCGATAGCCCTTGGATGCATCCTCTGCATCTACCAGCTCTGCACATTCCTTCGGGAAAACCTTTCTGATATCTTCTACACGCTTCGAGATTTCCTCGCTGGCGTGCTTCAGCTTGCTCATCGCTACTGCTATCACGAGCTTGTCGAACATGGGCAAGGCACGCTCGGCGATGTTCTGATGTCCTATCGTAAATGGGTCGAATGTACCCGTAAATATCCCTATTCTCATCAATCTCTAATCATTAATCACTAATAACTAATCACTAATAACTACTCATTATTCAAACAGGTCGCCCTGCATGATGTTGCTTCCATACGGATTCCTGCCCAGATGCTCATAGGCAAGCTTGGTGGCCATACGTCCACGAGGCGTGCGCTTGATGAAGCCTTCCATGATGAGGAATGGCTCGTAAACCTCCTCTACGGTGCCGCCATCTTCGCCGATAGCCGTGGCAATGGTGCTTACGCCCACCGGACCTCCACGGAACTTGTCGATGATGGTGGTGAGAATCTTGTTGTCTATCTCGTCCAAGCCATACTGGTCGATGTTCAGTGCCTTGAGTGCCACCTGAGCTATCTCGAAGGTGATGGTTCCGTTGCCCTTTACCTGGGCGAAATCACGCACTCTTCGCAATAAAGAGTTGGCAATACGAGGGGTTCCGCGAGAGCGGCGGGAGATTTCTACTGCCGCCTCATCTTCTATAGGCACATTCAGGAGCATCGCACTTCGCTTGATAATCTTCTGAAGCGTCTCAGGGTCGTAGTATTCCAGATGCAGATTGATTCCGAAACGGGCACGGAGCGGAGCCGTGAGAAGACCGCTGCGGGTGGTGGCTCCCACGAGGGTAAACGGATTCAGATCTATCTGGATGCTGCGTGCCGAAGGACCCTTGTCTATCATGATGTCGATGCGGTAATCCTCCATCGCCGAATAGAGATACTCCTCTACCACTGGCGAGAGGCGGTGAATCTCGTCGATGAAAAGTACATCGTTAGGCTCCAGGGAGGTAAGGATACCTGCCAGGTCGCCCGGCTTATCGAGCACAGGGCCTGATGTAATCTTGAAGCCCACGCCCAGTTCGTTGGCGATGATGTTACTCAATGTGGTCTTACCCAATCCCGGAGGACCGTGTAAGAGGGTATGGTCGAGCGGTTCGCCACGATACTTGGCAGCCTCTACGAAGACTTCGAGATTATCCACCACGCCATTCTGTCCGCTGAAGTCGGAGAACTTCAGTGGGCGCAGTGCTTTCTCGAATTCCTTTTCGGCAGGCGAAACCATCTGTTGTCTTATATCAAAATCTTCGTTCATTCTATGACTATTATCGATAATATGGTGCAAAGTTACACATTTGTTGCGGAATTAAAGAAGAAAAGCCTAATTATTTTGCTTGTATTTTTGCTTGTGATTTTGCACAATCCAAAAAGATTCGTGCAGAATTGCAAGCGTTATCTATTAAAAATGTTATAATTTGTCATTTTCTTGGCAAATAATTTGTTTATTCGATAGAAAAGATGTACTTTTGTACTCGATATTGAAAGAGAGGAAAGGAAAGAGAGGAAAGAAAGAGAGACAATAAATAACAATAAAAGAGAGGAACAGAAAGAAACAGAGAGAAATATTGAGAATAGAAAAAATATAGAGAAATATCAGGATTTTTTAAAAGAATAGAATTATGCTTAGATTTTTTCAAGGGCTCAGCCGTTGGCTGGCCAATTACACATCTATTTTTGTAATAGGTGTAGCAGTATTTACATTCTTCTTCCCACATACCTTCGACTGGGTGCGCGGAACTACCCAAACCGTGATTCTCGGTATCATCATGCTCACCATGGGCTTGACCCTGACCACCAACGACTTCAAGATTCTGGCTCAGCGCCCGCTGGATGTGTTCATCGGTGCCTGCGCCCAGTTCATCATCATGCCGGGCGTGGCTTATACCCTGGTGCATGTGTGGCATCTTGACCCAGCCCTGTCGCTCGGCATCCTGCTGGTGGGTTGCTGCCCCGGCGGCGTATCGAGCAACATCATGAGTTATCTGTGTCATGGTGACGTGGCTTTTTCTGTGGGAATGACCTGTGCCTCTACGATTCTTGCGCCAGTAATGACTCCGCTGCTGATGAAGATTACGGCAGGCGAGATTATCCATGTAGATGCTGTGGGAATGTTCATCAACATTCTGATAGTCACGATTATTCCTGTGGCCATCGGCTGCGCCTTGAATTATATCTATGGCAAGAAGGATTGCTTCCCTACCATCCAGAGTCTGATGCCGGGCATCAGCGTAACGTGTCTGGCGATCATCGTGGGAGGCGTGATTTCTACGGTTCACGATGATTTGGTGGCTCGTGGCTTATCGCTTTTCCTCTGGACTTTTGCCGTGGTTTTCTGCCACAACACCCTGGGTTATCTTCTGGGCTGGCTTGCCGGAAAACTGGCGGGCTTCAATACTGCCAAGAAGCGTACCATCAGTATTGAGGTGGGAATGCAGAATGCCGGCCTTGCCACGGTTCTTGCTGGCAATTTCTTTGCTGCCCAGCCTCTCGCCGTATTGCCTTGCGCCATCAGCTGTGCCTGGCACAGTATTTCGGGCACCATCCTTGCAGGAATCTATCTGAAATGGGATCGCATGCATGAGAAGAAGTAAATGAATCCGGAAAAAGATAAATGCACAATAAAAGGTCGTGAAGTTCTATCAGAAACCTCACGACCTTTTCTTATATCATTACCTCACGGGTTAACAGGTTAACAGTTAACAGCCGTTTTTTCTATAGTTACTTCCCTGTGGTCAGCAGCTTCACGGCACGCTGAACAATCTCGTTGGTCTCGTTCCAAACCTGGAAGTATTGGCTCATATCCCAAATATCTCTTGCCACAAGTGCCTTCAGCTGCACGGCCAGATATTTCTTCGTCTGAACCAATTCAGCCTCATCCTTCGGCTCTATCTTCTCCTTCTTGCCCTCGGCGATAATCGCATCGATGAGCGAAGAAGGAACCTCGTAGCTTGCCAGGAACTTATTAAAATCCTTATACTGATTCTTCAATTCCTTGCGATGCGCATCGATGAACTTCAAGCTCTGGTTGATGACGATGCTCTTGGCTGCCAACTGGCGATGCATCTTGGTGTACTTCGTTGTGTCCAGCGGCACAAAATAATCGGGCATGATTCCGCCGCCACCATAAACCACACGATGCTTGCGCAATGTGTAATACTTCAAGCTGTCAGAAAGGTGGATGCTGTCCTGATTGGTGAACTCGCCGTGCTTGTATCGCTTGTCGAGATCCATCGCATAATCCAGTCTATCACCTTTTTTATATGGCTTCTGGATGCATCTGCCGCTAGGCGTATAATAATGGGCGATGGTGAGGCGAATCTCGCTGCCATCATCGAAGGTGAGCGGACGCTGCACCAATCCCTTGCCGAAGGTTCTGCGACCAACCACTACACCACGGTCCTGATCCTGGATGGCTCCGGAAACAATCTCAGCGGCAGAAGCGGTAAACTCGTTGGTGAGCACCACCACCTTGCCCTTGCGCCATCTGCCGTTCGCCTGCGCCTTGTACTCCTGGCGTGGAGCCGCACGACCGCTGGTATAAACGATGAGATCTCCCTTTTCCAGGAACTCGTTGGCTATCTGAGCCGCCGTCTGAAGATAGCCGCCGCCATTATCCTCCAAGTCGAAAATCAAGTCTTTCATACCCTTCTTCTTCAGCGAATCCATCGCCATGGTCACCTCCTTATGACTGGTGAGGCCGAAGCTTCCCAATCGGATGTAACCGATGCCCGGACGAATCATGTAAGCCGCATCCATCGTGGTTACAGGAATCTTGTCGCGCTTCACCTTGAAGGTAAGCTTGTCCTTGATGCCACGGCGCACGATGGTAAGATTCACCGTGGTTCCCTTAGGACCGCGGAGGCGCCTCATGATTTCCTCCTTGCTCATCTTCACGCCCGAAATGGCGGTATCGTTTACGGCAACGATGCGGTCGCCGGCAATGATACCCACCTTCTCTGATGGTCCGTTGGTAACCGGCTGGATAACGAGCAGGGAGTCATCTACCATATTAAACTGAACGCCGATGCCGTCGAAACTTCCGTTCAGCGGTTCGTTCATCGCCTTGGTTTCCTTGGCTGTGGTGTAGGAAGAATGAGGGTCGAGCTTTTCGAGCATACCTCTGATGGCATCCTCCACAAGCTTGTTCTCATCCACACTATCCACATAGAGGTTGATGATGGCGATTTCCGCCCTACCCAACTTCTCTATCGGGCTATTCTTGCCCATCTTGATACGCAGCTGGGCACTGGCAGAAGTTACTGCCAGGAACGCCAGGAGCGCTATAAATAGATATTTCTTCATTTACTTTGAACTTATTGTTTAGAAAAGAGAGAATCCTTCAAGAGTTAACAGGTAACAGTTAAAAGTTAACAGGTTAACAGTTAACAGCGCTTTTTTCAATGGTTACCCCTTGAAAGCACTTGAATTCTTCACTCTTCGTTCTTCACTCTTCACTTAATCCAGCGGTGCTGAGTCTTCCTCCGGAATATCCTCCTCAATCACCAGGTTGTCGATGATGAAGTTCTGACGTTCCATCGTATTCTTACCCATGTAGTACTCCAGGAGCTTCTGCACCTGGTCGGTCTTGTGCAGCGTTACCTGCTCCAATCGCATATCCGGACCTATGAAATGGGCAAACTCTTCTGGCGAAATCTCTCCCAATCCCTTGAATCGGGTGATTTCCGGGTCAGGACCCAGCGCCTTGATGGCTTGCTGGCGCTCCTCATCACTGTAGCAGTAATGCGTAATGAAATCGCCCTTCTTCTCCTTAGGTCCCAGTTTGGCATCGGCATCAGCCACCGCCTGCTTGTTCTTGATTTTGGTTCGCTTGTTGCGCACTCGGAACAATGGAGTCTGAAGCACATACACGTGGCCCTTCTTGATGAGGTCAGGGAAGAACTGCAGGAAAAAGGTGATGATGAGCAGGCGGATGTGCATTCCATCTACATCGGCATCGGTAGCCACAATCACCTTATTATATCTCAATCCGTCCAATCCGTCCTCGATATCCAGGGCTGCCTGCAGCAGGTTGAACTCCTCGTTCTCGTAAACCACCTTCTTGGTCAGGCCATAGCAGTTTAACGGCTTGCCTCGCAGCGAGAACACCGCCTGAGTATTCACGTCACGGCTCTTGGTGATGCTTCCGCTGGCAGAATCACCCTCGGTGATGAAGATGGAACTTGCCTCCTTCAGCTCGTTCTTGGCATCGCTGAAGTGGATGCGGCAATCGCGCAGCTTGCGGTTGTGGAGGTTCGCCTTCTTGGCACGCTCACGAGCCAGTTTGGTAACGCCCGCCATCGCCTTGCGCTCACGCTCGCTCTCCTTGATTTTATTCTCCAGAATCTCAGCCACGTCCTTGTGGATATGCAGATAGTTATCCACCTCCTTCTTCAGGAAATCGCCCACATACTTGTTAATGGTTTCGCCGCCATTCGGAGTCATCGTGGTGCTACCCAACTTAATCTTCGTCTGACTCTCGAACACCGGTTCCTCTACGTTCAGGGCGATGGCAGCCACCAGTCCGTTACGGATATCGCCATACTCATACTTGCCAAAGAACTCCTTGATGGTCTTGGCTATATGCTCCTTAAAGGCACTCTGATGGGTTCCGCCCTGGGTGGTGTGCTGACCGTTCACGAAAGAATAGTATTCCTCACCATACTGGTTGGTATGGGTAAAGGCTATCTCGATGTCTTCGCCCTTCATGTGGATAATCTCATAGAGGCCCTCGTTGGTCATATTATCCGTAAGGAGATCCTTCAAACCGTGACGGCTGAGGATGCGGCGGCCATTGTGCATGATGGTAAGACCGGTGTTCAGATAAGTATAGTTGCGGAGCATGGTTTCCACGATGTCGTCGTGGAAGGAATAGTTCTTGAAGAGGGTGTTATCAGGCTCAAAATAGATGAAAGTACCATTCTCATCTTCAGTATCCTCGGTAACATCGCTCTGCAGAATACCTTTCTCAAACTTCAGATGGCGCACCTTTCCCTCACGGAACGACTTCACCTCGAAATGAGAGCTGAGGGCGTTCACCGCCTTCACACCCACTCCGTTCAAGCCCACACTCTTCTTGAACGCCTTGCTATCATACTTACCTCCGGTGTTCAGCACGCTCACCGCCTCAACGAGTTTTCCCTGCGGAATGCCTCGGCCATAGTCGCGCACGCTGACACGCAGATGGTCTTCGATGTCGATTTCGATGCGGGAACCGGCGTTCATCTTGAATTCGTCGATGGAGTTATCCACCACCTCCTTCAGGAGCACATAAATACCATCCTCCGGCAAGTTACCGTCGCCCAAACGACCGATGTACATACCCGGACGGGTTCGCACATGCTCCATATCGCTCAGATGTCGGATGTTGTCGTCGGTATAAGCCACCGGCTGCTGCTCCTGCTGTTGCTGCTCCTGCGGGGCATTCAATTCGTTATTATCTTCTGACATAGAATCCTCCTAGTTATAAAATTTAGGAGGAGTTAAGGAGCTATGATTCAAAAACATCTGTCTTAACTCCCTAACTCCTTGACTCCTTGTTATTTAATTATCTTCTTGATTACTATTTGATAATCTCCTTGATTACTATTCAATAATCTTTTCGATATCTATTTGATAATCTTCTTGTAGCATTTTCTGCGCTTGTGCATCACTGGGGTCAAAGCTCCCCACTGTCCCTGCACGCCGGCATTGGTTTCCAGCTCAACCTGGGTTTCACCCCATTCTATGCCGTACTTCTGGTACCAAGGAATCAGGTCGGCAAAGAGAAGCGCATTGGCACCCTTGGCACGATATTCAGGAAGAATACCGATGAGGAGGAGGTCAACGATGTTGGTCTTGTGCTGCTTGATGGCTCTCAGCACGTGGAACCAGCCGAAAGGCAGCAATCTGCCACGGCGGCACTTTCTCAGGGCATGAGCCAACGACGGCATGGTGATTCCCACACCAATGAGCTTATGCTCTCCGTCCGTCCAATCCTCGATGCAGGTGATGAGGTTGAAGTCGAGGAAACCGAGATACGACTTGATAAGCTGGTCTATCTGCTTCTGCGAGAGTTCGGAATATCCATAGAGATCCTTGTAGGTATCGTTGATGAGATCAAAGATTTTCTGACCCATTCCGCCCTGGAAAACATCCTTCTTGGTAAGCTTGCGCACATGCAGATTATAGCGTTTCTCAATCATCATCGCAATCTTGGCGTACTTCTCAGGCACCTCATCCGGCACCATAATCTTGAACTCCACGTATTTGTTGTCCACCTCGAAACCCTCCAGGGCCTCGATGTGCTCCGGATAGTAAGCGTAATTATAGATGGTAGGCATGGTGCCGAGCTGGTCGAATCCCCAGACGAGCATACCCTCAGGGTCCATATCGGTAAATCCAAGCGGACCTACCACATCCTCCATGCCTTTCTCGCGGCCATATTTCTCAACGGCATCCAGAAGAGCCTTCGAAACCTCACGGTCGTCGATGAAGTCAATCCATCCGAATCGGACGGATTTCTTTCCCCACTTGTTGTTTGCCTTATGGTTGATGATAGCAGCAACGCGACCTGCCAGCTTTCCATCCTTATAGGCAAGATAATACTCTGCCTCGCAGAACTCGAACGCAGCGTTCTTGTCCTTGCTCAGGGTATTCATTTCGTCGCTGAAAAGATTAGGCACATCGTATTCGTTGCCTTCGTAGAGGTCGTAGTGGAAGTCGATGAACGTCTTCAAATCCTTCTTGCTTTCGACCTTTTTAATTTCAATTAATGACATGATTTCAAACTAGTTTGCAATATTATAGGATGCAAAAATAGCAATATTTCGCCAAACGACCAAATATTGCTATCTTTATTTTCAGTTTTTTAGAGATTTAGACATTGAAAGACAAAGGCGAATTCAACAAGCAAGTGAAAAGGTATAGCTTTTCCGGCATTAGAAACGTTAGCCAATTGTTAGATTTATGTTAGATTTTTATTAATATGGCTAAAAATGTGGTATTTTAAGATAAAATGTGTAATTTTGCACTTAGAAATATCTAAAAGAAATGAAACAGAAGAATAATAAATATGTAATAACTGCTATCGTTGGATTATCCGCAGCATTTATGATGCAAATGCTGTGGATAGTTGGTGGCTTCCAGTATACTATATCTAAAATAAAATCAGATGTGAATGAAAAACTGGAGCAGGCGTTATTCACCGAGGCTGAACAGAGGGCTTGTTTGTATCTGAAAAGTATAGCTGTATCTCCTTCTAATTCCGATAAGCCAGATATTACATATTTTGAAACAGAGCTCAATAAGGAAACAAAATCTAACATATCTTTACCTAAACTGAAAGCTATTTTAGATAAAAGTTTACCATCTGATTACTCCATTATATTATATAATAATGATAAGGAGCATTATTATGGTGGTGATAATAGAGCTATTCAACTATCTGTAAAGTCTTCTGTTTTCTATACAAGAACGGACCAATCGCAAGCTATTCAGATTGAGTTAACCAATCCTTATTCTATTTTTTTTGAGGAATTAGGTCTTTTGGCACTTGCTTCTTTCCTGATGCTAACCATAACTTTACTATGTATATTCAAGCAAGTTGGTATTATCCGCTGGCAGCAGAACAATGCCAAGATGAAGAAGATAATGACCTATTCCATGATTCATGACATCAAGACTCCGCTCTCTACGATTCGCTTGGGATTGGGAGCCTTGGATCATGAGCGGATAGCCAATGACTCTGAGAAAAGAACCAAGTATCTACAAGTAATCAGCACGGAGACACAGCATGCTTATAGCTTGATAAATAGGATATTAACCATATCCAAGTCGCAGGCTGGAAAACTGGAGCTCAAGAAAGTACAGGTAGACATGACAAGCATGCTCTCAAAAATGGAAGAGAACTTCAAGGTGAACAGATTGAAGAATGTATCCTTTGAGAATCATATTAATTGTCAATATGCTTTTGCCGACGAGGAGTATCTTAAGGAAATATTCTATAACTTGATAGACAACTCTATCAAGTATTCTGATGGGGATGTCACGATTCGTATTTCTACAGATAAGGTAGATAAGGGCGTATCCATCCGAGTAAGGGATAATGGCATCGGAATCAGCAAAGCTGACCAAAAGGTGATTTTCGATAAGTATGAGCGTGCGTCAGCCGCCAAGCGCACCTTCAAGAAAAATGGTGCGCCTGGTTTCGGACTGGGATTAACCTATGTATTCCAAGTGATAGATGCTCATGAAGGCATGATAGGAGTAGAGAGTGAACTGGGCAGATATACCGAATTCTCTATATTCCTACCCGACCAGAAGACGGATAGTCTCGATGCTAACGAGCGGGTCTGATTTCAAGACCTTTCTGAGTTTTGTGATAATAGCTGATGTTCCTTCTTAACATAACGATAACATTCCTTAATTGCTGCTAGTTGCAATTTTCTTGTTCAGATTGGAAGGGTCATAAAATTGAAGCTTCTTCATCTCTACTTGTATTGTTGGTGATAGAGACGGCAATCTATTTTCTGAAATAAAGCCTTCTATTGATTGAGCTGCTTCCTGGGGTTGTAGTTTTTTGCCTGCCTCTTTCTTCTTATCATCTACATATTCTTGTTCTGTAATAAATAGTTCTGTTACAACATGAATGAGCTGTTTACGAGAATCCTTCTTGTGCCAATAGTTGTAGCTTTGATCCGTTTTCTGACTGAGCAAATTCTTGAAAGAATAGTAATTCTCATCGCTTAATCTATAAGCTTCCATGAAATAATCACTTTTCATTTCTTGCGTAAAGCCAAAAATGTTATGCGTTAGCTTGTCGTATGTTGGTATCATATTCATTTCTATCATACAGCTTTTGTTGATAGAATCAGTTGTCACTCTACCTAGTATTTGGCTTGCCTTTTTGATATAGCCAACATTAGCCGAATCTTGAATAGCATACTTCTTACGGCATTCCTCTATGAATGTCTTTCCTTCTGGCCAAGGTCGAAATGTAGCTTGGTCGCTAAGCATAAAGGCTCTTTTCTTATCCTTGCTGATAAGCTCTTCATTTCTAAGATGTCTGCTACTATACATTCTTATATCTACTTTTTCATTCTTTAGGTTGATATAGTATTCCACAATGCCATCCACATAATATTTGAGTACAGAGTCATTGTGCTGATAGCTACGATAATATCCTTTAAGTCTCACAAACTTGGGACGCTGGCTACTAATCGTAACATCCTGAAGTTTTATTTGCCCTAATGCTTGGAGGGGTAAAAAGAGTAATAAAAAATACAAATATTTCATATTTATGAAGTTTAATTATAGTATAGGATGGGAATCAGAGCCTAGAACTTTTATGTTTATTTTAGCAATTTCCCATAAATGTTTCGATACTCTTCTTCTGTTAATTGTTTCATTGTTTTTACGTTTTATGTAAATCTGGGTGCAAAAGTACTGGTTTTTCTGTAATAGAAATGTTAGGCAATTGTTAGATTTATGTTAGATTTTTATTAATATGGCTAAAAATGTGGTATTTTAAGATAAAATGTGTAATTTTGCAGGCATGAAAACAAAGAATTATATATATATTTCTATAATAGGTGTCTTATTCATAATAGTTTTGCAAACTATATGGATGTGTAAGACATATCTATATGCCGAAGCACGAGTAAGTGAGAAAATAGATGAAATTTTAGTGAAGTCTATGTTTCAAGAGGTATATAGTAGGTTTAAGTATGTACCTACAGGAACACAGATAGCAGGTGCTCCTGATACTTCTTACCCTAAGTTTCATGGCATAGAATATGTAGAAGAAGGTGTTTTTAAGGCTTCACACAAAGGTATTGACTTTTCTTTTCTAAGCAAATGCATTAGTGACAATTTAAAGATAGAAGGTTGGAACTATAGTTTTGCTATATATCAGATTTGTGGTAATAAGTTAAAACTTTTGAAAGAAACAGGAAAGAAGCCTTATGTTGTATATAACAAAATTTCATCACATGATGTACCTATTAGAATTGATGGCTCTAGGAGAATACAAATCACATTGTTTAATCCAACTGATTTATTGTTTGAACAATTAGGTTTAGTTTTAATAAGTAGTCTTTTAGCTGGTATTTTGATTTCATTGTGCATTGCAAAATTGCTTGGAATTATCCGCTGGCAGCAGAACAATGCCAAGATGAAGAAGATAATGACCTATTCCATGATTCATGACATCAAGACTCCGCTCTCTACGATTCGTTTGGGATTGGGGGCCTTGGATCATGAGAAGATAGTTAACGACCCAGAGAAAAGAACCAAGTATCTGCAAGTAATCAGCACGGAGACACAGCATGCTTATAGCTTGATAAATAGGATATTAACCATATCCAAGTCGCAGGCTGGAAAACTGGAGCTCAAGAAAGTACAGGTAGACATGACAAGCATGCTCTCAAAAATGGAAGAAAACTTCAGGGTGAACAGATTGAAGAATGTATCCTTTGAGAATCATATTAATTGTCAATATGCTTTTGCCGACGAGGAGTATCTTAACAATACTGCGTTAAATTAATATTTAATCGTCTGTAAATCAATAACTTATATTAAGAAATGCTTATGAAAACTTAACTATAGAAAGTTGGTCAAGTCGCTGATTTTCAGTAACTTTGCAAATCACGACAAACGCAAAATTATATGAATACAGGACTTGACCAATATATGGATATCTTTAAAGATGCAGTTGAAGATTCGGCTGCAAAGTTAACAAAAAGTTTCGAGAAAATACTCATCGAGGTGATAATTTTGTTCATGGTAATACCAAGAAAGATAAATTTCACCCAAATGGGGAGGTATGGCTCGCATGTTGAGCAAACCTATCGCAACGCATTCGGCTTAAAAAAGTCGAAAAGCATTGACTGGCTCAAACTTAATGTCTCACTTGCCAAGCGCTTCTTTGGTAAACAGGGAAGATGGGCTATTGCCATTGATCCCAGCTACATCAGCAAAGCTGGCAAGAAGACTCCACATATCGGTCGTTTTTGGTCGGGATGTGCACAGTCTGTTAAACATGGTCTCGAAATCATGGGTATTGGCCTCATTGATATTGATGCCAAAGACTGCATGATGTTAAAAGCACACCAGTCGCTAAGTAATAAAGAACTGAGTCTTAGAAACAAGACTATGGTAGATTTCTATATCAGCGTCATTAAGCGTTACCGCAAGGAACTTCTTAAACTCTCAACCCTCATAGTTGCAGATGCTTACTTCTCTACAAGTACATTTGTTAATGGGATAAAGAAAGAAGGGTTCTCTTTGATAAGCCGCTTTCGTGACAATGCTTGTCTCTTTTATGTCTATGCTGGTCCACGTACTGGAAAACGTGGTCGCCCCAAGACCAAGGATGGCAAGATTGATATGAAGAATCTTGACCTCACTCGAATGGAGAAGATGGAGATGAAAGATATAGAAGGAACAGCTTATACTTTGATAGCCTATTCCAAGGCACTCAGGTGTAAAGTTAGACTTGTCATCTGGCAGATGCCGAATGGCAAGAAGAAACTATTCTTCTCTACAGACACCTCACTTTCGGGTGAAGAAGTACTTCTTTATTATAGAACCAGGTTCCAGATCGAATTTTGCTTTCGTGACGCCAAAGGCTATACTGGTCTTATGGACTGCCAGGCTCGCGATAAGTGGAAACTCGATTTTGCTTTCAATGCTTCGTTCACATCACTAAATGTTGCCAAGGTAACTATGAAGGAGATGGGAATGGAATATTCTATGTCTTCATTCAAGTCACTGATGACCAATATTTATCTGGTGAAACGAATTTTTAAAGCAAGCGGGTACACCCCGAACCGAACTTTAATTAGCAAGATTTTCAAAGATCTCTCGTGCTTACAGCGTATAGCTGCTTAGCACATTATTGAATTATTAACGAACTATTGTCTTAAGGAAATATTCTATAACTTGATAGACAACTCTATCAAGTATTCTGATGGGGATGTCACGATTCGTATTTCTACAGATAAGGTAGATAAGGGCGTATCCATCCGAGTAAGGGATAATGGTATCGGAATCAGCAAGGCTGACCAAAAGGTGATTTTCGATAAGTATGAGCGTGCGTCAGCCGCCAAGCGCACCTTCAAGAAAAAAGGTGCGCCTGGTTTCGGACTGGGATTGACCTATGTGTTCCAAGTGATAGATGCTCATGAAGGCATGATAGGAGTAGAGAGTGAACTGGGCAAATATACCGAATTCTCTATATTCCTACCCGACCAGAAGACGAGTTCTGGAGGAGGCGATGAAGAGCTAGCAACACTCTGCCAGCTTGAAACCGACGCCTCGGATAGTCTCGATGCTGACGAGAGGGTCTGATTTCAAGACCTTTCTGAGTTTTGTGATAACAGTATCAAGACAGCGGGAAATGAAAAAGTCTTTCTCCGCAGTATTCCAGATACGCTCTTGTATGGCTTCACGTTTCACTATCTCATTCTTGTTTTTGGCAAGAATTTCCAGTATCTTGGCATCTCTGGCTGTCAAGGTATAGCTGATGTTGCCTTCTTCATCCTTGATGCAGGCATGTTCTGGGTCCAATATATGCTTTCCAATCTTGATGCAAGAAGACACATTTCTGCTCTTCTGCCCATTCTTCAGGCGAAGAAGGCTCTGGATATGCGCATCAAGTTCTTCGGGAACAAAGGGCTTTTTGATGTAATTGTTAGCACCTGCAGCATATCCCTCCTCTAGTTTTTTAGGAGAAGTGAGATTGGTGGTGAAGAGAATGAGCGTATCGCCATCCGTCTCTCTGATGTGTTTTACCATCTCTATGCCGTTCATAATAGGCATGTCTATATCCGAGATGATAACATCTGGCGTGAATTCCTCCCAAGCCTTGATACCATCTTTTCCATTGCTGGCTGTCATTACCTCATAACCTCCAACTATATCTTCCAACGTGCTTTTTTCAATAAAAGCTAGGTTCGTATCATCTTCAACTAATAGCAACTTTATCATGTCATTAATGTTTATCTATTTTTTGTTTGCAAAGATACATCTTTTTCTGAAAATATTGCGATTATCTTCTCTTATTAACATAACGATAACATTCCTTAATTGCTGCTAGTTGCAATATCTTCCAAGAACATCAAAAAGGTTACTTCACCAGATGCTTCTTAATCCACTCCATCTGCTTGCGATTGGTGTCGGTGGTTGTCCAATGCTCGTTGATTGGTGTAAGCAGCGATTCCTTCTCGCATTTCAGGGTATTCCACACAGCGTAGCTGGTGGTTGGCGGACAGGTATTGTCGTTGTATCCCCAGGTGAGATAAGTTGGCGCCTTCACCTTCCGGGCAAAGTTCACCACATCGTAATAAGCCAGGGTATTGAGGCAATCCTTGTTCTTCAATATCCCATGGTATTTATTGAAGTGAGGATATCCGCCCGTTCTTCCCTTCTCTGCATAACCAGCCATATCGCTGAGCGCCGGATGATTAGCCACGCACTGGGTTACTCTGCTATCCAAGCCTGCTGCGACAATCGCCAAAGCACCGCCCTGGCTTCCGCCCTGCACAGCCACATTCTTTCCGTCCCACTCTGGTAGAGAGGTCAGGAAGTCGATGCAGCGCACCAATCCCTGATACACATGGCGCATGTAGTAGCGGTCCTTATCTTCCAATCCATTGGCAAGATAACCGCCGTTTGCATCGTTGAATCCCTTGCTTATCTCCTGGAAGGTTTCGGCAGAAAGACGTGGGTCGAGGCCATGGATTTCTATCTCGAAGCGGATGAATCCGTTCTCAGCATAATACTTGTTGCGCAGGGGTTCCTTGATGGTCTTGATGCCGGCTCCCGGAGGGGTGAGAACCACGGGATGGCTTCCCTGGCTGGCATTCTTGGGATAGAAGAGATAGCCATACATCGCATGTCCCATCTTATCTATCTGAAGTTTTACGAGATAGCAATCTATCTTATCTGTACAATATTCCTTGGCGAGTTCCTTGGTGTAACTCAAGGGAACATTCTTCAGTTCATCCTTCGCCTTCTGCCAGAAACTGTCGAAATCCTTAGGTTCCTGGGTATAAGGCTGAATCTTATCCACCGAGAATCCCACTTTTATATGATGCTGGTAGGTTTTGCCATCGAGCTTATAGAATAATCTCAAATCTCGGAAGCCCGGAGTCTTTCGGGTTCCCATGTTCACGATGGCGCGCCCGTTCTTCAGCTTAAAGCTTCCCTGCTTGTCTGCCTTCAGCATGTCATCGCCAATTTCATAGTTCACCTCGCCGTCACGGGGAATTCCATACTTATAGAAACTCACTTCCACCTTAGACTGCTCGCCCGTCTTATAGAGCCAGTCGGCATGATCGGGCACAGTAAGCCAAAGATAGTCACTACGATAGGGATAGTTCTCCGCCATCGCACTTAACACACTCGTCATGTTCATCGCCAGGATAAACATAAACGAAAGATAGATTGTTCTTAATCTGTTCATTATTTTATAGTTTGTTTTAATTTATAATATTCAACTATCATATATGAGTGCAAAAGTACAACATTCCATTGAGATAACAAAACGATTTCAAGGATATTTTTGTTCAAGATACCCTCAATAGGCGTCTTGAACAAACAAATATCCTTCCCTTCACCAAATGAGTAGTGACATTCTGAGGGTTGAGTCGATTACAGAAGACAATATGGAGTCAAATTGCTCCAGGACCCGAAAATATTCTTCCAAAAGGAGTGAGTTTCTCAGAATTAATTTGTATCTTTGCCATGTCATATCAGAGTTTTGCTTGTTTTCTTTTCGCAACACTAAGATAAGTAAAAATTCTGACATAGCAAAATCCGGAGTAACTTTCTGTTGCTCAGGCGCTTAAAAAGTTTAACTGATAATAGTGTTGCGGAATTAATGAAATAACCAGAAATGAGATTGAAAAGACATCTACTGACAGCCGCTCTGGCACTCTTTTGCCTATCGGCAGCTAACGCCCAACTGCTAAGAACAACGGTGGAGCAAGGAGAAATTGAAGGTGTGGAACATGAAGGATTCGCTCTATACAAGGGAATCCCATACGCAGAAGCACCAGTGGGCAACCTCAGATGGAAAGCCCCAGTGAGCAAGAAGCCTTGGAAGGGAGTATTCAAAGCAGATAAATGGGGAGACCGTCCACCACAGCCCATCGACCCTAACCAAAATGGTGGAGAGCTGGGCATGAGCGAGGACTGCCTATACCTCAGTGTGGAAACGCCAGCCAAGAGCAAGAATGACAAACTCCCTGTATTTGTGATGATTCATGGAGGAGCCTTTCTTACTGGCTCCTACAGTGGAACTCAGGAAAGCTTTGTCAAGGAAGGCATCATCTATTGCAGCATAGAATACCGCTTGGGAGCCTTGGGATTCATGGCACATCCAGAGCTTGGTAAGGAATCAGGCAAGAACATATCTGGTAACTATGGCATCCTTGATCAAGTGATGGCCTTAAAATGGATTCACGACAATATCGCTGCCTTCGGTGGAGACCCTGACAAGATTACCATTGCAGGAGAATCTGCCGGTGGTATCTCGGTAAGTATACTATGCGCCTCTCCCCTTGCCAAGGGACTCTTCCGAGGAGCCATCAGCGAAAGTGGTAGCTCCTTCTGGCCTGTGGGTGAAAGCAGAAATGGTAACACTGCCATGCTCACCACCAAAGCGGCAGAAGCAAGTGGACTTATCCTTCAAAAGAGACTCAAGGCTAAGAACTTGAAGCAGCTAAGAAAAGTTCCGGCTATGGACATCGTGAAGAATACCGACTTTGAGTCCTTCTGGCCGAACGTTGACGGCTACTCCATCACCGATGACCAGTATAAGCTCTATGAAAAGGGAAACTACAATGATGTAAATGTCATCATAGGAACCAACAGCGACGAAGGAAGTATGTTTAGCCGCCCTGTCAGTGTAAGTGACTATGAGAAAAGAATCCATGAGATATATGGAAGCTGGGCAGACCAGGTTCTCAGTCTCTATCCTGCCAAGACAGAGGAAGAAACCTACTTCGCCCAATCCGACATTTTCCGTGATGGCTCCTTTGCATGGGGAACGTATGCCTGGGCTAACCTGCAGAGCAAGACCGGCAAGGGCAAGGTGTATATGTATTACTTTGACCAAGACTCAGAAAACACCATCGTGAAAAGCCGCAAGGGAGGAGCCAGCCATGTGGCAGAGATGCCATTCATCTATGGCTATAAGTTTGGCTCTGGAAAGATGACCGAGACGGAGCAGCACATGGAACAAATCATGTCACGCTATTGGATTAACTTTACCAAGACTGGCAATCCAAACGAGAATAGCCTTCCTTTCTGGACTACCTACCAGGAAGGTAAACCAACGGTGATGATTATGAAGGAAGGACTGCATTTGGGGCCTGTTCAAAATCAAAAGCAAATGGACTTCTTCGAGAAGTTCTTCAAGGAAAAAAGAAAATAAAAAGAAAATAATACGTCAAGTTCCAAGTGGCATTTCTCCCACTTGGAACTTTTTCATTAAAGAGATCTCAGGGCACCTGCATAAACCTGTGTTTAGGTATAGATGGTAGTAAGTCTAAACAGGTATTTTACTCTTCACCTTGAAGAAAGGCTGGTTTTTATACAAGTTATCGTGCAAAACTTGTTTATTTTACAAATAATCGATGATTTTTCTTTGAATTATTCTTATTTGTCATTAAAATCATATATCTTTGCACGATGAAAGAATGCTATATTTTTGCAAAGAATAAGCAAAATAGCAGCAATGAAAATAAACAAAAGTATGCTAAAGAATTTATCTCTCATTGCCCTTTTGGGCATCGCAGCCGTTGGCGTTCCAAGTGAACTCTGCGCCAAGAGCGTAAAGGTGGCAGGCACACTGAAAGGTGCGGCAACCAAGTCTATCACCCGTCAGGTAGCTCAGCAGAATGTAACCATCGAATTCTATTCTCCATCCATCGTCCGCATCTTGAAATCAGATGCCGGACTTGCTGCTCCCGTTCAGAAGAAAAGCTATTCTGTCATCTTGAAGCCTCAGCAGCTGAAGGATGTTCAGATACAGGAAAATGGAGATGTTGTAAACATTAAATCTAAATTCATTTGCGTCGAACTGAACCAGCAGACTGGCGAAATCCGCTTCCTTTCGAAGGATGGAAAGCTGCTGCTTACTGATACGAAGACCCGTCTGGAAGCCCGCAAGGATGAAGCCAACAAAGGCAAGTACCGCATTGAGCAGGACTTCCGTCTTGCCGAAAATGAGGCCATCTATGGTCTGGGACAGTTGCGTGATGTTCATATGAATCAGCGTGGCCGTCAGAACATCGTGCTCTGGAACAATAACACTTATATCGCCATCCCTTATTTCACCAGCGAGAAAGGCTATGGTCTTTACTGGGACAATGCGGGAAAAACCTATTTCAATGATATCATAGCATCTAAGGATGATGATAGTCAGTCTTCCCGTACTTCCTTCACCAGTGAAGTAGGAACCTGTGCCGACTACTATTTTATGTACAAGGATGGTACACAGGATGGAGTCATCGCCAGCATCCGCGAACTGACCGGACAGGCTACGATGTTCCCGAAATGGGCGATGGGCTTCTGGCAATGCCGCGAGCGCTATAAGACCAGCGATGAACTGGCGGGCGTATTGGACAAGTATCGCGAACTGAAGATTCCTACCGATGCCATCGTGCAGGACTGGCAGTATTGGGGATGCGACTCCAACTGGAATGCGATGAAATTCCAGAACCCATACTATATAAATAAGGTAGGCGACCCAGCCTTTGCCAAGTATCTTCCTACAGATATGAAGCAGATGAAGGCACAGGGAGAGCCTCGTCTGAAGAGTCCGGAGGAAATGGTGAAGTATGTTCACAAGAACGATGCCCATCTGATGATTTCCATCTGGGCAAGTTTCGGTCCTTGGACAGATCAGTATCGTGAACTGAAGAAGATGAATGCGCTCCTTCCTTTCGAAACCTGGCCAAGAAACAGTGGCGTGATGCCATACGATGTCTTCAATCCAAAGGCGCGCAACCTCTACTGGAAGTATCTTACTCATCTCTACCAGATGGGCTTCGATGCCTGGTGGACCGATTCTACGGAGCCAGACCATTTTGAGAAGCCGGGCGACGAAAACTATCAGACCTTCGATGGTTCATGGTTGGGTGTGAAGAACGCCTTCCCATTGTTGCACAACAAGAGCATCTACGAGCACCAGAGAGCGATGAAGGGCAACACAAAGCGTTCGCTCCAGATGACCCGAAGCGGTAGTTTCGGTATTCAGCATTATGGCACCATCTGCTGGAGCGGTGACGTAGTGGCTTCCTGGAACGAGATGAAGAATCAGATTCCATCGGGCTTGAACTTCTCCCTCTGTGGTATCCCATTCTGGAACACCGACCTGGGAGGTTTCTTCTACTGGGAGTTTGAACAGAATCCAAAGAATCCTGCCATTCAGGAATTGCAGACCCGCTGGATGCAGTGGGGAACCTTCATGCCATTGATGCGCAACCACTGTTCTTCGCCGATGGTAAGCGAACTGTATGAGTTCGGAAAACAGGGCGACTGGGCTTATGATGCCATGATCAGGACCATCAAGCTGCGCTATCGCCTTTTGCCTTATATCTACAGTACGGCTGGCGACTGTGTACAGAATAGCGGAAGCATGATGCGTGCCCTGGTAATGGATTATGCGGCAGACAAGAAGGCTTCTCGCCTGAACGATGAGTATCTCTTCGGCCGCAACATCCTGGTGAAGCCGGTAACCGATCCTTTATATACCTGGAAGGATAAGGCTAAGAAAGGCCATACCATCTATCCTGATGTAAGGAAGGCAGCTGCGCCTGTAAATGTTTACTTGCCAAAGGGTAATAAATGGTATGATTTCTGGAGCAATGCCCAGTATGAGGGCGGTCAGGATATCCAGCGCCTTTGTCCTATCGACATCATGCCTGTGTTCATCAAGGCTGGTACCATTCTGCCATTCGGTCCTGAAGTTCAGTATAGTTCAGAGAAACCTTGGGATGAGCTGGAAATCCGTGTTTATCCAGGTGCAGACGGCTCGTTTACACTCTATGAGGACGAGGGCGACAACTACAACTATGAGAAGGGAAAATTCTCTGAAATCCAGTTTGTATGGAATGAAGCAGACAGAACCCTGAACATCGCGCCACGTAAGGGCAGTTATAAGGGAATGCTCCAGCATCGCAGATTCCACATCGTGCTGGTGGGTGCTGATAGCGGAATAGGCGATCAGCCTATGCAGGCAAGCAAGAGCGTGGAATATGACGGAAAGGCCGTCAAGATACAGCTGTAGAGTTGAATACAGCTGTAAATTTGAAAATGGAAAATACAAAGCACCATTGGCTATGAATGTATAACCAATGGTGCTTCAAGAATCGTTATAGAATTTTAGTTTCAAAGAAATTCTTAATCCTGTATATACCTATATCATGCTTATAGCGTCCGAACTAATGATGTGATTATTTCAATTAATTCTGCTTCGGTAATGATAACAGTTCCAACAAAGTCTCGTCTTCACTTGTTATATTCATCGCCAGGATAAACAGAAGCGATAGATAGATAGTTTTTAATATGTTCATTGCTGTACTGTTTGCTTTATGTTTGTAATTGATGATATGTTTTATTTGCCTTTTCTCGCAGACTTTGAATTCGACTAAGCAGGCTTGGACTTGATTTGTTACTTCTTTACTTTTTGGTATAAGAATTAATTTAGTATAGACATCATAGATTTGGTTATCAAAGAAAGACGTTTAACGGGTTCAACAACCTAGGACATTAAGTGCCGGGAGACTGTTTCTAGAAGATTCCCACTAGGCTCGACAGAGCTGCTGAGCCTAGTCAGCAGGTCTGCCCACTGCAGTCAGCAAGTCTGCTGAGCCTAGTGGCAACACCCTTTAACCGTACAACTATAAACCCTTTAGCTGTACGACTATAACCTCTTTAATCGTACGACTATACACCCTTTGGTTGTACGACTATAACCCCTTTAATCGTACAACTACACACCCTTTAGTTGTACAACTACACAACCATTGATTGTACACCTCGCCTATTTTGCTCTCTATCAAGCTATTGCTGATATATTTTTCTTTTCAAACCTTTATAATTTACACATTTTCGAGGTTTTCGAAACTGCTTTTTTACACATTTTCGAGGTTTTCTAAGCTTTCTCCGTTATTACCAGCACATGACTTTCGTCGCTCAGTGTGGTGGCAAAAATATAAGTTTCGCCGCCATCCTTCAGCTTCAATCGCTTGCGCAATTCTGCTACGGAAAGAGGGAAGTTGCGGGTAGCGATGTTCGCCTTGGTGATTCCTGACAGATGACGCTTCAACTCCTTTTTATTAAAGGAGGATACGGCGATAATGCGGAAACTTCTGCCCGGGAAGACGGCGATAGGCTCACGGCTCACGAAAAGATGACTGTTCTTGGAAAGCATCCTTGCATCATATCGCTCGGAAAGAACACCGAAACAGCCAGCTTTCATCAACGAGGCATTCGGCTCGTAAAGATACTGCATCTCTTCAAGGGTGGATGGGGCTATCTTCACCTGAGAAGCCTCCATATCCAATTCTTCGCAGACGAAGGATTGCGCATCGTTGATACAATAAATGCGAAGATTCCCGACATGTTTTACTTCTCCATCTGCCGATGAAGCCTCCATTTCGCCCATATTTCGCGCTGACAGCACTAAAAGAAGCTCCTTGCACTCATTGTTCACGGAGATGATATGAACCTCTCTTACGTGGCTTAATTCGCTTATGGCACGGTGCCAGTCGAGCATCGGAGAGAGTTTGATGATAACGTAATCTGCCTTCAAAAGCATCTCTTCCTGCAAAACGGTGACATCGGGTGTGCAATCCTTCAAGGATACCACCTTGTTGCCCGCATCGTCTCTACGGGCGGGATCTATGAAGATTAACTTTAATTCCTTTAACGAATGAAGCACTTCTATTCCATCCTCATTCTTCACGATGGCGTTCTTCAAGCCCAAGCGCTCGAAGTTCTCCTTTGCCGCCTCGCAGAGATGAGCCTGACGCTCCACATACATCGAACTCATTCCCAATCGGGAAGCGATGTAAGAGAAATCTACCCCAAAGCCGCCTGTCAGGTCTACAAACTCTATTTCTTCAGAAAAATCTTCCTGACCAGTTTCGTTTTTTACTTCATTAACATTATCTTCTGATTCCGTTAATATCTGTTTCTTTTCAAAAGTGCCTTCATTTTTGGCGTATTCTGAATCAACCGCCCTTTCGCTCACAAATTCGCAAATTTTAGAAAAGTGAGAATCTGAAGCGTTTCCTGCTGCATTTTCATTTTCTGATGAAGAAACTGGCAAGCCGAGCAGTCTCGCTGCCAATTCAGCCTTATAAAGTGCAGTGGATTCTGAGGAGCATTGCTCCATCGAAATATGAGGGGGATAGATGATGCCATCTATGTTCGCCCAAAGGGGCAACTTGGCACGAGCCATCTTTCGCCCGCGAATCTGGTCGAGGGCGAAAGGCATATCTACTTCCGGATTCTTGCTTCCGAGAAAAGCCAACTGGCGGACATCCTCGTCCTGGTGCTGGCGAATAAAATCTTGTGTTGCCTGGTTCATCATTTCCGTAACTTCACTTTTCTGTAACTTCACTTTTCTGTAACTTCACTTTTCTTTAACTACTATTCAATAATAACCGCAAAATTACGATATTCTGATGAAAATACAAAATAAATAAGGAAATATCTTACCCAAGATCCTGTTTTAAAGCACCACACACTGCTTTTTGCCTCACTATGGCAAAAGATTGCCCTTGCCAGGGCAATAATTTGCCATCCAAAGGCACAAATCAAAAAGAGAACGAAAATCAAAAAGAACAAAGAAAAATTTAAAAGGGACGAACGAAAAAGCAGAAGCGTATAGAAAGGATTGAGTAAATAGACTACACACTACACTCTTCTTCCATAACATCTTGATTATCAACAAATAAAAGGAGTGCAATACTCATCTGCACACTACACTCACACTACACACACACTTCACTCGCTAAAAATTTCAGAAGTGTAGTGTGCCCTTAAAAAGTGAAGAGTGAGTGAAGTGTCAAAGGGCACACTACACTCACTCAACTTCTTATACTTCAACCACTTACTCCCTAAAGAGTGTAGTGTGAAGTAGTTTTGGGAAAATTCTCCCGCACTCAGCAAAACCTGCAAGAAAAGCAGAATGAATGCGGAAGAATATTCAGAATTCTAAATCTATGCGATGGATTAGTCAGCCAACTTAGCCTTCAAGAACTCACGGTTCAAGCGGGCGATGTTAGCAATAGACTCGTTCTTAGGACAAACAGCCTCGCAAGCACGAGTGTTTGTACAGTTACCGAATCCAAGCTCATCCATGCGTGCAATCATCTTCTTAGCACGGGTAGCAGCCTCTACACGACCCTGTGGGAGAAGTGCCAACTGGCTAACCTTTGAGCTGACGAAGAGCATGGCAGAACCATTCTTACATGCTGCAACACAAGCACCACAACCGATACATGTAGCGCAATCCATTGCCTCGTCTGCATTCTCCTTAGGAATCAGGATAGCGTTGGCATCCTGAGCCTGACCTGTACGGATGCTGGTGTAACCACCTGCCTGGATGATCTTGTCGAATGCTGAACGGTCAACCATACAGTCCTTGATGATAGGGAAACCAGCAGAACGCCAAGGCTCAACGGTGATAACGTCACCATCGTTGAAACGACGCATGTAGAGCTGACATGTTGTAGCACCACGCTCAGTCTTACCATGAGGTGTACCATTAATATAGAGAGAGCACATACCGCAGATACCCTCGCGGCAGTCGTGGTCGAAGACGAAAGGCTCCTGACCTGACTCGATGAGCTCCTCGTTCAAGATGTCGAGCATCTCGAGGAATGAAGTATCATCTGGGATGTTCTTCATCTCGTGTGTATCGAAGTGACCCTGTGCTGTAGGACCGTCCTGCTTCCAATACTTAACTGTGAAACTTATATTTCTTGCCATTGTCTTGTTCGCTTTTTAATTCTTGTAATTTCTTGTCTGTACCTTAATTGCCTCATACTCGAGAGGTTCCTTGTTGAGCACTGGAGCAGTTGTATCGTTGCCCTGATACTCCCAGCAGCCTACGTAGAAGAAGTTCTCGTCATCACGCTTAGCCTCGCCTTCCTCTGTCTGGTACTCCTCACGGAAGTGACCACCACAGCTCTCGTTGCGGTGCAATGCATCGTAAGCGATCAACTCGCCCATCAAGATGAAGTCACGCAAGTGGATAGCCTTATCCAACTCTACGTTCAAGCCTTCCTTCTTGCCAGGGATGAAGAGGTTCTTGTTGAATTCCTCGCGCAGAGCCTTCATCTTCTTCAAGCCTTCCTCAAGACCTTCCTTGGTACGACCCATACCTACATGCTCCCAAAGGATGTGACCCAACTCCTTGTGGATAGAATCTACAGAGCGCTTGCCCTGGATACCCATCAGGCGGTCGATTTCCTTCTGAACACCTGCCTCTGCCTCTGCGAACTCTGGGAGATCGGTAGAGAGCTTTGGCCACAATGCCTGGTCGGCCAAGTAGTTCTGGATGGTGTATGGCAATACGAAGTAACCGTCAGCCAAACCCTGCATCAAAGCAGATGCACCAAGACGGTTAGCACCGTGGTCAGAGAAGTTACACTCACCAATAGCGAAGAGACCTGGGATTGTGGTCATCAACTCGTAGTCAACCCAGATACCACCCATTGTATAGTGGATAGCAGGGAAGATCATCATTGGGTTGTAGTACTTCACGCCGTTAATCTCGTTAGCCAACTCACCTGGGTTAACGTCGGTAATCTCCTCATACATATCGAAGAGGTTGCCATAACGCTGCAGGATAACGTCGATACCGAGACGGTTGATAGACTCAGAGAAGTCGAGGAATACGGCAAGACCTGTGTTGTTGACACCGAAGCCCTTGTCGCAACGCTCCTTAGCTGCACGAGAAGCCACGTCACGAGGAACCAGGTTACCGAATGCTGGGTAACGGCGCTCCAAGTAGTAGTCGCGGTCTTCCTCAGGAATATCAGAACCCTTCTTTGTACCTGCCTGCAATGCCTTGGCATCCTCAATCTTCTTAGGAACCCAGATACGACCATCGTTACGGAGTGACTCTGACATCAAAGTCAACTTACTCTGGTTTGTACCGTGAACAGGGATACATGTAGGGTGAATCTGAACGTAAGATGGGTTAGCGAAGTCAGCACCCTTGCGGTAGCACTGGATAGCTGCTGTACAGTTACAACCCATAGCGTTTGTAGAAAGGAAGTAAGCGTTACCATAACCACCGGTAGCGATAACTACGGCGTTGGCAGAGAAACGCTCCAACTTACCTGTGATCAAATTCTTGGCGATGATACCACGAGCGTGACCGTCAACGATAACTACATCCTCCATCTCGTAACGGGTGAAGAGCTTTACCTTACCAGCCTCAACCATGCGGCTCAAAGAAGAGTAAGCACCGAGGAGGAGCTGCTGACCTGTCTGACCCTTAGCATAGAATGTACGAGATACCTGAGCACCACCGAAAGAACGGTTAGCCAACATACCACCGTACTCACGAGCGAAAGGAACGCCCTGAGCTACGCACTGGTCGATGATGTCGTTGCTCACCTCAGCCAAACGGTAAACGTTAGCCTCACGAGCACGGTAGTCACCACCCTTTACTGTATCGTAGAACAGACGGTAAACAGAGTCACCATCATTCTGATAATTCTTAGCTGCATTGATACCACCCTGTGCTGCGATAGAGTGAGCACGACGTGGAGAGTCCTGGATGCAGAAGTTCAAGATGTTGAAGCCCATCTCGCCAAGAGAAGCAGCTGCAGAAGCACCTGCCAAACCTGTACCTACGACGATAACGTCGAGCTTTAACTTATTCTTTGGGTTAACCAAACGCTGGTGAGCCTTATAGTTGGTCCATTTCTCAGCTACTGGTCCTTCAGGTATTCTAGAATTTAATGTTTTTGCCATAATCTTTTTTAATACTTAAATGATTACACGAATTATGCGCAGCACAAAGATGGAGCGCAACCGAAAGCGAATGCCAATACGACAACGATGAAGAGGAGAAGCAGGATGGTAGAGTAAATCATACCAATAGTCTTCCAACGGCAGAACCAAGTCTTACCGTTCCAACCGAGAGTCTGAATAGCACTCCAGAAACCGTGAGTGAGGTGGAACCAAAGAGCTACCAACCAGATGATGTAGAGAACTACGAACACAGGGTTAGCGAAGGTGTCCTGGATGTAAGCGAAGCCGTCTGCTGGGCTGTGACCGAAGCTTGTACCCAAAAGCTCAGCGAACATCATGTTGTACCAGAAGTTGAAGAGGTGAAGCAACAAACCGAGAACGATGATGATACCAAGCACCAACATGTTCTGGCTAGCCCACTCTACCTTCTCTGGCTTTGAAGTTACCTCGTAACGCTGATTTCCGCGAGCACGACGGTTCTGTGCTGTCAGAATGAAAGCGTAAACGATGTGACAAACTGCCAAAGCTGCCAAACCTAATGTTGCAACTACGGCGTACCAGTTAGCACCCAACAACTCGCAGATTGTGTTGTAAGCTTCTCCAGAGAAAAGCGCAACCACATTCATGCAACCGTGGAATGTCAAGAATAGAATAAGTGCGATACCAGTTACTGACATCACTACCTTTCTACCAATAGATGAATTGATTAACCACATAAATGATTGAATTTAAATTATTTAACTGTTTGAAACTATTTAATATTTCCTTCATCAAGTGCCTGCGATACCTACTTTTAGGCATTCTGCAATCCTCATTTTTAGGTATATTTCCGCAAGTCAGCTGCAAAATTACTATATTTTAATGATTTATCAAAGTATTTTTGCTAAAATTTCAATTTAATTTCTTACTTTTGCCGAAAATTAGAAAAAATATAGATTAAATAGAGATTATGAACTTCAATTATGACGTAATCGTTATAGGTGGAGGACACGCCGGATGCGAGGCCGCTGCGGCCGCTGCAAACATGGGTGCCGACACCTGTTTGATAACGATGGACATGAACAAGATTGGTCAGATGAGTTGCAATCCTGCCATCGGAGGAATTGCAAAGGGACAGATTGTACGGGAGATTGACGCACTGGGCGGACAGATGGGTATAGTGACCGACAAGACCGCCATACAGTTTAGAATGCTCAACATCGGTAAGGGACCTGCCGTATGGAGCCCACGTGCCCAATGCGACCGCGGCAAGTTTATCTGGGAATGGAGATCCATCCTCGACCACACCGACCATCTCGACATCTGGCAAGACCAGGCCGACGAACTGCTCGTTGCCAACGGCGAGGCCATCGGCGTGCGCACCATCTGGGGAGCCGAGTTCTACGCCAAGAGCATCATCATCACTGCCGGCACTTTCCTGAACGGACTGATGCACGTGGGAAGAAAGATGGTGGAAGGTGGAAGATGTGCAGAACCAGCCGTGCACCACTTCACCGAGAGCATCACCCGATGGGGAATCACATCGGCAAGAATGAAAACGGGAACACCGGTGCGCATCGACAAGCGAAGCGTTCACTTCGAAGACATGGAGGAGCAGCCGGGCGACATCGACTTCCATCAGTTCTCATACATGGGCAACCATCGTGTGCTGAAGCAACTTCCTTGCTGGACTTGCTACACCAATAATAAAGTACACGAGATTCTGAAAAGCGGGCTCGACGATTCACCTTTATATAATGGCCAGATCCAGAGCACCGGTCCCCGCTACTGCCCGAGCATAGAAACCAAGCTCGTCACCTTCCCCGACAAGCAGCAGCATCCGCTCTTCCTGGAGCCGGAAGGCGAAGATACGAACGAGATGTACCTGAACGGATTTTCTTCGAGCATGCCGATGGACATCCAGCTGAAGGCGCTGCACGAAATCCCGGCTCTGAGAGATGCGAAGATCTACCGACCAGGTTACGCCATCGAGTACGATTACTTCGACCCTACCCAACTGAAGCATACGCTGGAGTCGAAAATCATCAAGGGTCTCTTCTTTGCCGGACAGGTGAACGGAACCACCGGTTACGAGGAGGCAGGCGGTCAGGGCACCGTAGCCGGAATCAACGCCGCCCTCCACTGCACGGGCGACAAGACTTTCGAGATGAAACGAGACGAGAGCTACATCGGCGTGCTCATCGATGACCTCACCACAAAGGGCGTGGATGAACCTTACCGAATGTTCACCTCAAGAGCCGAGTATCGCATCCTGCTGAGACAAGACGATGCTGATGCCCGACTCACCGAGAAGGCATACGAGCTGGGCATTGCCAAGCGCGACCGTTACGACTGGTGGTTGGAGAAGAAGGAAGCCATCGAAAGAATCATCGACTTCTGCGCCAACTATCCTATCAAGAAGGAAGAGATCAATCCGAAGCTCGAAGCGCTCGGCACCACTCCGCTGCGTGCCGGCTGCAAGCTCATCGACCTCGTAGCCCGTCCACATCTGAACCTTCAGAACCTCTCGGAGATTATCCCCGACCTGAAGGCTGCGATGGAAGCGCCGGCTAACCGCAAGGAAGAGATTGCAGAGGCGGCGGAAATCAAGATGAAGTACAAGGGTTACATCGACCGCGAGCGACTCATCGCCGACAAGATGCACCGTCTGGAGAACATCAGAATCAAGGGAAGATTCAAGTACTCGGAGATTCACGAAATCTCTACCGAGGGACGCCAAAAGCTCGAACGCATCGACCCTGAGACTTTGGCCCAGGCAAGCCGCATTCCGGGCGTTTCGCCAAGCGACATCAACGTGATGCTCGTGCTGATGGGAAGATAAGCCGGAAACATCGGCTGTTTCACCGCAAAAGACTGCGAAACAAAGGATATTGCAGAATGTTTCACGTGAAACCCGCAAAACATAAAACATTTGATATTAAAGAACTTAGATTCTTTTACATCAAGTAAATTGTGGCTAAAGTAAAACTTCAGCATTTTCGTGGAACAAAAGCGAAGAAAGAAGAAATATAGTATTAATTTTATAGTAAATAAGTAATGAACAATCAGCTATTATTAGACAATCTGCGTTGCATTCCAGATTGGCCTATCAAGGGTGTAAACTTCCGTGACGTGAGTACCCTTTTCAAGAATCCTGCATCTCTCAAGGAGATCTGTGACGAGATGTATGAGATCTACAAAGACAAGGGAATTACCAAGATTGTGGGCATCGAATCTCGCGGTTTCGTAATGTCTTCGGCACTCGCCATTCGCCTCGGAGCAGGCGTAGTTTTGTGCCGCAAGCCAGGTAAGCTTCCATGCAAAACCGTGCAGGCTAGCTACGCCAAAGAGTATGGCATCGACACCATCGAAATCCACGAAGATGCCATCAACGAGAACGACGTAATCCTCCTCCACGACGACCTTCTCGCCACCGGCGGAACCATGAAGGCTGCATGCGATCTGGTGAAGAAATTCCACCCGAAGAAGGTGTATGCCAACTTCATTATCGAGCTCGTAAACGAGAATTTCGAAGGTAGAAAAATCTTCGATGACGACGTAGAAGTATCAACTTTATTGCAGTTGTAATCCCATTTAGCGTTGCGGTTTCACGTGAAACCACAACGCTATTTTACCCTATTTTTAACCCATAACAAGATGACGAAACAAGAAAATGAGGAGCGATTGGCAAGGCTGAAAAACATAGTTTTGAGCATGCCGGAGAAGCCAGGAAGCTATCAATACTACGACGAAAACCATACGATTATATACGTGGGAAAGGCGAAAAATCTGAAGAGAAGAGTGTCTTCTTACTTCCATAAAGAGGTGGATAGATACAAGACTAAGGTGCTTGTTTCTAAAATTTTCGACATCTCTTATACCGTTGTAAACACCGAGGAAGATGCCCTTTTGCTGGAAAACAGCCTCATTAAAAAGTATAATCCAAGATATAATGTCTTGCTGAAAGACGGCAAAACCTACCCTTCTATATGCGTTACGAACGAGTATTTTCCCCGCATTTTCAAGACCCGAAACATCAATAAAAAGGTGGGAACTTTCTTCGGTCCTTACCCTCATGTGGGCAGCATGTATGCCGTTCTGGAGGTCATCAAGAAGCTGTATAAACCCCGCACCTGCCGGTTTCCTATCACCAAAGAAGGCGTGGCGGAAGGCAAATACAAGCCCTGTCTGGAGTACCATATTCACAACTGTGGTGCCCCTTGTATCAACAAGCAGAGCTACGAGGAGTACCAGGAAAACATGCGCCAGGCACGTGAAATTCTGAAGGGAAACACCCGCGAAGTGAGCAAATATCTCTATGATTTGATGATGAAAAATGCCGAACTTCTGCGCTTCGAAATAGCCGAAGAATACAAGAAGAAGTACCAGTTGCTGGACGAATTTGAGGCAAAAAGCGAGGTGGTAAGCCATACCATTACCGACGTTGACGTCTTCACCATCGTGAATGATGACGCCATGAAGAATGCCTTCATCAACTATATTCACGTAAAAAACGGCACTATCAACCAGAGCTTCACCTACGAGTATAAGCGCAAGCTGGAGGAGAGCGACGAGGAACTTCTGATTACCGCCATACCGGAAATCAGAGAGCGTTTCCACTCTACTTCGAAAGAGATTATCGTGCCTTTCGAGATGGAATGGAAACTGAAAGATGCCACCTTCTTCGTGCCGCAGAGAGGCGACAAGAAGCACCTTCTGGAGCTCTCGGAAATGAACTGCAAGCAGTATAAATTCGACCGTCTGAAGCAGGCTGAAAAGCTCAATCCGGAGCAGAAACAAACCCGATTGATGAAGGAATTGCAGACGAAACTGAAGCTTCCAAAGATGCCTTACCAGATAGAATGCTTCGATAATTCCAACATATCGGGTACCGATGCCGTGGCTGGATGTATCGTATATAAAGGTATGAAACCATCAAGAAAGGACTATAGGAAATACAACATCAAAACGGTGGAAGGACCGGATGATTATGCTTCGATGCAGGAGGTGGTAAGACGAAGATACAGTCGCATGATAGAGGAAGAAACTCCCCTGCCAGACCTTATCATCACCGATGGTGGAAAGGGCCAGATGGAGGTGGTAAGAGAGGTGATAGAAGACGAACTGCACCTGGAAATTCCTATCGCAGGTCTTGCCAAGGACGACCGCCACCGCACCAACGAACTCCTCTACGGCTTCCCGCCACAAACCATCGCTCTACCACCAGAAAGCGAGCTTTTTAAGGTATTGACGCAGATACAGGACGAAGTACATAGATACGCCATCACCTTCCATCGTGACAAGCGCAGCAAGCACGCCCTGCATTCGGAATTAGACGATATCAAAGGCATCGGTCCTAAGGCAAAAGAGGCACTCCTGAGCAAGTTTAAGAGCGTGAAAAAGATAAAAGAAGCATCGCAGGAACAGCTTGCCGAGGTATTAGGCCCTCATAAAGCCAAAATTCTTGCGAAATATTTCGCCGAAAAAGACGAGAATATGAAATAAAAGTCGTATATTTGCAGTTGAAACTATGTAATAATAATAAAATTCAAACAGATGAGAATAGTAATACAGCGTGTAGGCCATGCCTCTGTAACCATTGAAGGAGAAGTGAAATCTGCCATCAAGCAGGGCTATCTGATCCTTCTCGGCGTTGAGGAAAGCGACACTTCAGAAGACGTAGATTGGTTGGTTAGAAAGGTTATCGGCCTTCGTGTTTTCGACGACGAGAATCACGTAATGAACCGCTCCATTATGGATATAAACGGCGAGATTCTGGTGATTAGCCAGTTCACCCTATTCGCCAGCTACAAGAAGGGCAATCGCCCTAGCTGGCTCAGAGCAGCCAAGCACGAAATCAGCGTTCCGCTCTATGAAGAGTTCTGCAAGAAGCTATCCGATGCACTCGGAAAGCCAGTAGGAACGGGCGAATTTGGTGCCGACATGAAGGTAGAATTACTGAATGATGGTCCTGTTACCATCATGATGGACACCCATAATAAGGAGTAAAAACCAAACATTCGAGAACAGATGGAAAAGATTTTAAAATATAAAAGTTGGTTCCTGGCTATAGGAATAATCATAACGTTTACCTTTTCTCAAAGGTTCTTAAACAATCCATGGGCAGAATATGTTGGTGAAACCCTCGTTGCCATTGGCGTGAATATGGAGTTCATCAGCGACAAAATGGAGAATGGAAAAATCGGTATCTACAACACCATTGCCGCTATATTCATGACTGGATTATGGCTATGTTTGACTTATTTCATAATTAAAGATCATCTATTATGACTATAAAAGAAGCACAGGAAGCAGTAGATAAGTGGATTAAGGAATATGGCGTTCGCTATTTCAGCGAGCTTACCAATATGGCTTGTCTTACGGAAGAAGTAGGAGAACTGGCTCGTGTCATCGCCCGAACATACGGCGACCAGAGCTTCAAAAAAGGCGAAAAGCCTAACCTAGGAGAGGAAATGGCTGACGTTCTCTGGGTTCTCATTTGTCTGGCTAACCAAACGGGTATCGATCTTACCGAAGAGCTCCAGAAAAGCATCGACAAGAAGACCCAAAGGGATGCTGAAAGACATAAGAACAATCCGAAATTGAAGGAATAAAACACCGAAATTGAGGAAGTAAAATACCCGAAATTGAGGGAATCATATAAATAACTAAACTTTAATAATAAAAAAAGTAACATTAAGTATGAGCAGTATTAAAGAACAGGTTCTTGCACAGCAGGGACAGTATAGCGAGTCGGACGACAAGTATTTGTCTGTATTGAAACAGTATAATTGCGACCTCAACGACGAGGAAATCGCAGCAGAAGTGAAGAAGATTCTCGATGAGAAGGTAGCAGAGAATGAGACTATGGAGGTGAAGAAGTTCCTCTTCGGTAGCATCGAGCTTACATCTCTTCATACAGAGGATACAGAGGAAAGCATCCTGAAGATGATTGAAAAGGTAAACCAGTTTGCCCACGATTATCCTGAGCTTCCTCATGTAGCAACCGTATGCACCTACCCTAACTTCGCTGGTCTTATCAGTCAGAGTCTGGAGGTTGATGGCGTAGAAATCGCCGTTGTAAGCGGTAATTTCCCATCTTCTCAGACATTTATCGAGGTAAAGATTGCCGAGACAGCCATGGCTATCAAGGATGGTGCTACAGAGGTAGATATCGTAATGCCTGTAGGCAAGTTCTTCAGCGAGGATTACGAGGGTCTCTGCGACGATATCCAGGAGTTGAAGGCAACCTGCGGCGAGCATAAGATGAAGTGTATCCTGGAAACAGGCGACTTGAAGAACTGCAGCAACATCATGAAGGCTTCTGTTCTTGCCATGTATGCAGGTTCTGATTACATCAAGACTTCTACAGGTAAGGAGAAGGTTTCAGCTACTCCAGAGGCAGCTTACGTAATGTGCCAGGCCATCAAGGCTTACTACGAGAAGACTGGTATTCAGATAGGTTTCAAGCCTGCCGGCGGCATCAATACCGTTCACGACGCAGTGGTTTACTACACCATCGTGAAGGAAGTTTTGGGCGAAAAGTGGCTTACCAACCAGTGGTTGCGCCTCGGCACATCGCGCCTTACCAACCTCCTCTTGAGCGAAATCCTGGGTAAGGAAATCAAGTATTTCTAAAAGAAATAAGTTATAATCAATAGGATACAGAAGCAAAAAGGGTTGATTCTCTCGGAGAATCAACCCTTTTTTATTCATTATGCTTTTCGTTTCGTAATATTACGCTTTTCGTTCTATTACGAAGTCCAAATACGCCTTCAAGGCATTATATACATCCTTATCCTCCACGTATGTATCGAGGAAAATCATCGCCTCGGCATGGAAATCCCACATACGCTTATCAGCATATTCTATACCGCCATTCTCCTTGGTAAATGCCACCAGCTGAGCGATTTCCTCTGAAGAAATCTCACGGGATTTCACCTTTCTCGCCAGCTTCATCATCTCCTCATCGCCCGTTGACTTAAGTGCATAGATAACAGGCAGGGTCAGTTTACCCTCCGTCATATCGTTGCCCGTTGGCTTACCAATCTCCTTGGAATCATAATAATCAAAGATATCATCACGAATCTGGAAAATGATGCCGAGATTCTGGCCAAATCGCTTGGCAGCAGTAACCTCTACGGCAGAAGCATTGGCCGATAACGCACCAATACCTGCACAAGCCTCGAAGAGTGCGGCAGTTTTCTGGTTAATTACTTCATAATAAATCTCTTCTGATATTTCTTCATTGCTGATACTATTCAACTGGAGAATCTCACCATTCGACAAGGTACGACCCAACTCTGCCAGATAGCGAACAATCTCTTCTGAATGAGAATAAGATACATGAAGAAGAGCGGTTGATAAAATATAGTCGCCCACAAGTACGGCTACCTTATTATTATAGGTAGCATTCACACTAGCCTGTCCACGACGCTCGCCACTCTCATCAACCACATCATCATGAACCAGCGAAGCGGTATGAAGAAGCTCCAAACCAACAGCAGAATGTTGAGTTACGCTAGAAACCTTTCCAAAATTACGAGCCATCAGCAGGATGAGCATAGGGCGCATGCGCTTTCCAGCGCGCTGACGGATGTGGTCGAGCACCTGGGAAAGGAGGCCGTCACTGTGCATCAAAGACTTGTTGAACAAATCTACGAAATCTGCCAAATCTGCCTCAATTGGTTGTTTGATAAGTGATAAATAGTCCATTATTTTCGTTTAAACCTACTTAATTTCTGAAATTTGATACAAAATTAATGAATTATTCGTGAAATATCGCATTTTTTTAGTAATTTTACACCATAAAAATGAATATTATGGATAAATTGTTCCTTTTAGACGCTTATGCGCTCATTTATAGGTCGTATTACGCCTTTATGAAAGCCCCTCGAATCAATTCGAAGGGTCTTAATACTTCATGTGTCATGGGTTTCTGCAATACCCTTAACGAGATACTTACCAAGGAGAAGCCAACCCACATAGCGGTGGCTTTCGACCATGGCAAAACCTTCCGCCATGAGGCTTTTCCTGCTTACAAAGCTCAGCGAGAAGAGACTCCGGAAGACATCAAACTCTCGGTGCCTATCATCAAAAGTATCCTCGAAGCATACCATATTCCCATCCTTCAGGTAGATGGTTTCGAGGCAGATGACATCATCGGAACCGTTGCCTTGAAAGCTGGAGAAAAGGGTGTCGAAACCTATATGCTTACTCCTGACAAGGACTATGCGCAGCTGGTTCGTGACAATGTTTTCATGTTCCGACCTCGCCATGGAGGTGGGTACGAAAAGCTCGGAGTTGAAGAGATTGAAGAAAAATACAGCATCGCTTCCCCACTCCAGGTCATCGACCTCTTGGCACTGATGGGTGACTCTGCCGACAACTTTCCTGGATGCCCAGGCGTTGGAGAGAAAACTGCCATCAAACTGATTAGCGAGTTTGGAAGTGTTGAGGGATTGATTGAGAACTCATCAAAAGTGAAAGGCAAACTTCGCGAAAAGGTAGAAGGTGCCGTGGAAGATATCAAGATGTCGAAATTCCTGGCAACCATCAGAACCGATGTTCCTGTGGATTTGAAGATGGACGACTTGAAGTTGACTGAGCCAGACAACGCCAAACTAGACGAAATCTTCACCGAACTGGAGTTTAAGTCGTTCGCCAAGCGAGTTCTTAAAAAACCTCAAAAGGTGCAAACAAACCCTACAGGAGAGCTCGATTTATTTGGCGCACAGCCAAGCGATGGGCAGGAAGAGCAAAAAAACACGAGTTTTGAGACCATTAAGACGACTCATCATACATACAAACTCGTTGAAACAGAAGAAGATGCACGCAATCTTTATGATTTTTTGATTACAAAGAAGATTCTCAGTTTAGATACAGAGACCACTTCTACTTCTGCCATCGATGCAGAATTGGTGGGTTTGAGCTTTGCAGTTGAGGAGAAGGAGGCATTCTACGTAGCAATTCCAGCAAATCGTGAAGAAGCTTTAAAATTCGTAAACATATTCAAACCGCTCTACGAGAACCCTGAAATCCTGAAAGTGGGACAAAACATCAAGTACGATTACGAGGTGTTGATGAACTACGGTGTGGAGATACAGGGAAAGATGTTTGATACGATGCTCGCGCACTACATCATCCAGCCAGAACTCTATCACAACATGGACTATCTCGCTGAAGTCTTCCTCAACTACCAGACAGTTCACATCGAGGAGCTGATAGGCCCGAAGGGCAAAAACCAGAAGTCGATGCGCGACCTTGCTCCATCTGAAGTTTACGAATATGCAGCCGAGGATGCCGACATCACATTGAGATTGAAGAATGTGCTCGAACCGAAGCTCAAGGAGATAGAATGCGAGGATCTGTTCTGGAATGTAGAGATGCCATTGGTTCCGGTGCTTGCCCACATGGAGATGAATGGCGTGTGCATTGATACAGAAACATTGAAGGAGACATCCAATAATCTTACCAATCGTCTTGCAGAAATCGAACATCATATCTATGAGTTGGCAGGCGAATCTTTCAACATCTCTTCTCCCCGACAAGTAGGAGAAATTCTCTTCGGAAAGATGAAGATTGTGGAAAAGCCGAAGAAGACGAAGACGGGACAGTATGTAACCAGCGAAGAGGTTTTACAGCAGTTGCGCAGCAAGAGTCCTATCATCGATGAGATATTGAACTACAGAGGATTGAAGAAACTTCTGGGCACCTATATCGATGCTCTTCCCAAGCTTATCAACCCTCGAACCGGTCATATCCACGCATCGTTCAACCAAGCCATCACAGCCACAGGTCGTCTCTCTTCAAGCGATCCGAACCTGCAGAACATCCCTGTGAGAGATGACGATGGCAAGGAGATAAGAAGATGCTTCATCCCGGAGCCAGGATGTCTATTCTTTTCTGCGGATTACTCGCAGATAGAGCTGCGCATCATGGCACATCTGAGTGAAGATGCCAACATGGTAGAGGCTTTCCGCGAAGGTTCAGATATCCACGCCGCCACAGCAGCCAAGATTTGGCACGAAGACATCAAGGACGTGACCGATGCCCAGAGAAAGAAGGCAAAGACAGCCAACTTCGGTATCATCTACGGTATCACCACCTTCGGTCTTGCCCAACGCATGAACATCGAGAACAAGGAAGCGAAGCAAATCATAGAAGATTACTTCCGCACCTTCCCTGGCGTTCAGGCTTATATGGAAAAGTCGAAGGAGATGGCAAGAGCCAAGGGATACGCCGAAACCCTCTTCCACCGCCGCCGCTATCTGCCGGATATCAACAGCAAGAACGGCACCGTGAGAGGATTCGCCGAGCGCAATGCCATCAATGCCCCTATCCAGGGTTCAGAGGCCGACATCATCAAGGTGGCGATGGTACGCATCTTCAACCGCTTCAGAAAAGAAGGCATCAAGAGCAAGATGATTATTCAGGTGCACGACGAGCTCAACTTCTCCGTCTATCCAGAAGAGAAAGAACAGGTGGAGAAGATTGTGGTAGAAGAAATGCAGAATGCCTACAAGCTCAGCGTGCCACTGGTGGCAGATGCCGGTTGGGGCAAAAACTGGCTTGAAGCGCATTAATTTAATACAAAATAAACACAAAAATGCTGCAAAAGGTATATTTTTTATCCTTTGGCAGCATTTTTTTACGTAAAAGGTTCCTCCTTTCTTATTTTTTTTGTAAATTTGTCGCAAGAATCTATCAGGCAGAGGCATCAAAGAGAAAAAAGGACCTCAATACATCAAGTATACCAGATTCATATTCTCTGCCTTTGGACAGAAAGTAATATAATAATAATGATAAATTTCAAGCTTATGAAACATCTATTTTTCTCAGTAGGTTTGCTTTGCCTCATGGCAGCACCTATCAGTGTATCTGCTCAAGCACAGAGCACTAAGGACTTACTTAAAGAGCGTAAAGAACTTGTAAAGGCATCTAAGGCTGAACTTAACGCAAAGGCAACAAAAGCCGCACAGAAAGAGGCTAAGAAATTGAAGAAGGAAGGTTGGCAATCAGCTCCAGGAGCACTCCCATTGGAGAAGCAGCTCGACAAGTCATACCTCATGCAGATGGAGTATGATGAGTCTATGTACCCAAAGTACCTGATGGGCGAGGCAATGAGCATTGGCGAGAACTATGATGGTGCCAAGATGCAGGCCACAGAATTGGCTAAGCAGAACCTGGCTGCACAGATTCAGACAGAGGTTTCTGCACTCGTAGACAACTCTGTCGCTACACAGCAGCTCGCTATGGAAGAAGCTGTTACCGTGACCAAGAGTATCATGGCCAGCAAGAGCCTCATCGTTCAGAGCATCGGTAGAACCATCACCGTGGTAGAGTGCTTCCGCACCTTGAAGAACAAGAACAAGGAGGTGCTGGTACGCATCGCTTACAACGGAGAGATGGCTAAGGCTGCAGCTAAGCAGGCTATCCGCCAGAGCCTCGAAAACGAGAGCAGCGAGCTGCACAAGAAACTTGATAACGTTTTGGGAACCAAATAAGTAGATAATGAAAAAAACAACATTTGCAATAGCATGGTTGTTAGGATGTACACTCGGCCTCTCTGCACAGGAGGCCGAGACTCCTAAACCCCATGATACAAAAGTAAAATTGAGCAAAACAGCCGACGGTTTTGCCAACTATTATAGCGGCTACTACTATTACCATGGTGGAGAAATCTTCAACATGCGTAACTACCCAATGTTTGCCGGTAATAAGATCAGCTCACTTCGCATCAATCCTTCAGGCACATCTTACGCCTTCATCGACAACAAGAAAGATAAGAACAGCGTAGATGTATACAGCCTCATCTATAAGGATACAAGACAGGGAAAAGTAGGAACCACCAAGTTATTCAAACCGCTTGCCATCTGCTATTCTCCAGATGCCAAATTCCTCTATGTGATGGGATCCGACAAGAAGATTCATATCTATACCACCCGCAAGACACAGGAGGTTAAGAACTTCGATGTAAACGAGACAGCATCTCGCCTTGATGCAAGCCCTAACGGATTCTTCCTCATAGCTAGCTCCGCAAACAAAATACAGGTCATCAACATGGAGAACCAGAGCGTGAGAACCACCATCGACCTGAAGGCAGAACTGAAGGACATTGCCTTCTCTTCCAACAGCAAGCAGATGGCTGTACTCACAGCAGATGGAACCTGCGATGTATATGATACCAAGACTTTCAAGGTGAGCAAGCATTTTGATGCCATGGGCATCGCTGAAAAGTGCTACTTCCACCCAGAAAACAAATACCTGGCTATCGTTACCGGTGAACAGCGCGTGGCACTCCTCAACCTGCTCAATGACGATGATCGCCAATATATTGACGCCAAAGATGCCGACATCAAGTATATCAACTTCACAAAGAATGTGAAGAACGAGTTCTATCTTGTTTATGCCACCAGCAACGGTATCACTTTTACCCCTGTGGGCTTCCTCTCTCCTAACCGTCAGGAAAAACTGAAGGATGAGTTGAACAGCCGCATGGACGAGTGGATGAAGCAGATGGACGGTGAGTCGCTCGACGACTACAAGGTACGTGTCAACGAGCAGACCCGTCTCAACCAGATGCGCCTCTTCGAGACAGAAATCGCTACCAACATGGCTGAGAATCTGTTGACATCATCAGACGTGAAACTCGGTAACTACAACGCCGACATGAACATGTTGACCCTCGATTTCAACAACATGCCAAGTATTTACCTGACCGTGCCTGCAAGCGAATTGGAAGGCATGGACGTAAGCAACCTGGAATTCACCAACACCAAGTACGGCTTGAATGATAAGGACGAATTCGAGCTTGTCTATACCGAGGTTGTGAACAAGAAGACTGGAAAGAAGTACGTGTTCGACAATACCGAGCGTAAGTCGTTGGCTTTCCTGGAGTCTGACGATAACTTTGTTCCATTCGAACAGTTGCAAGGTGCCAAGATGGAAGAGCTGAAGCTGGAAGAAATCAAGAACAAGATCTTGAAGAACGCCCAGGAGCAGAACGTCATCTCCGACCATACCAAGATTGATGTACATACCAAGGTGGTAAACGGCACAGATGCATCGGGTAAGAACATCTTCAACTATGATGTGGATGTATCTTATACTGTTGACGAGGCATTCTCTGCAAAGGATGACTTTGCACCAGGCAAATTCAAGGCAGAAGAATCTAACGCCGCACAGGCTATGCTCGCCATTGTGAAGAAGGCTCTCGAAGAGGACTTCTCCAAGTATATGGTAGCAGGGAAGCAGGTGAAGGTGCAGATTACCGGTATGGCTGACGCCTTGCCATTCAGCCGCACGGTGGCATACGATGGCTGCTACGGCGACTTTGATCAGGAGCCTGTTCACAAGAATGGTGAGTTGAGCAATATCACCGTGACCAAGGCTACCGGTATCAGCCAGAACGAGCAGTTGGCTTACTTGCGCGCCATGGGCGTGAAGAACTACATGGAGCAGAACATTCCTGAACTCCAGAAGATGAAAGCCGACTACGACACTTACATTGAGGTTTCTGAGAACAAGGGTGGCGAATACCGCCGCATCGGTGTGAAGTTCACCTTCATCAACGCATTCTAGGAACATTGCCATAAGCCTTTTTCCAAGAATGGGGTTGAAACCTAATTAAAATGCAATTAATGCATTCTTAATGATATCAATAGTTCGTTAAAATTTGAGATAATGGCTAAGCAGCTTTACGTTGCCAGCCAAAGAGTTCTTTGATAGTATGACTAATTAACTTTCGGTTCGGTATTCTCCGACACTTGTTGAAAATTAATTTAGCGATGTATGTGCTTGCCATAATCTCCTTGAAAGAAGCCATGGAATACGGCAATTCATTTTCCTTCATCATCACTTTCGCAACATTCTGTGATGCGAATGATGCATTATAGGAAAAGTCCAACTGGTTCTTGTGTCTTGCTTGGCAATGCGTAAGACCAGTATATTGCTTTGCATCGCGAAAACAAAACTCTATTTGGAATCTTGAGCGGTATGTGCGCAACACTTCCTCACCCGACATGGATGTCTTTGTTGAGAAGAAAAGCTTGTGTTTTCCGTTCGGCATAACCCAAATGACAAGGCGCACTTTCTGCTTCAATGCCTTTGAATAGGCTATGAGTGTGTAGGCTGTGCCTTCAAGTCCTTCAATATGCAACTCTGCCATACGTGTGAGGTCAAGTTTCTTGTAGTTGATTTTTCCGTCAAGTGTCTTGGGACGTCCAGGCTTATTGGAACGAGGTCCCGTATACACATAATATAGGCTCGCAGTATCCCTGAAGCGGCTGACAAGATGGAAACCGCACTCTTTGATTCCGTCCACAAACGGACGGATAGAGAAGAAAGCGTCAGCGACAACAATATCGGTGACCTTCAACAAATCCTTCTTATAACGCTTGATGACCGCTATGTAATGTTGCACGAGAGTCATGTTACGCATTTTCAATTCTCCAGTAGATGGAGTCTGATGGGCGCGCAGCATCATGCAACTGTTGGCATGGACATCGACAAGTGCAAGCCCCATGATTTCAAGCCCATGCTTCATGGAACTTGCACAACCGGACCAGAAAGTACCGATATGCGGAGTCTTCTTACCCGACTTGCTGATGTAGCTCGGATCGATGGCTATAGCCAATAGACCATCCATATTCAAGTAACGTCGGCATAGGGCAAGGTTGAACTTCACCCAGTCTATGCATTTAGCACGACCACGGTTGAAGTTCGTTCTGTAGGTCTGCTCACAATGGGTGCCGTAACGCTCCATTTGAGTGAAATTTATCTTTCTTTGTATCGTCATGTACAATAAAAGTATTTCCAAGAGTAGACTCTCGAAAGTTTTGCTTAACTTTGCAGATGAACTTTTGATAGCATCTCTGCATATTTCCGTATATTGGTTGAGTGGTTCTGATGTCATATAACTTTGAGCTTAGAGAACTATAAAGTTACTGATAATCAGCCACTTAACCAAATTTTATTAGTTATATTACGTTAATTAACTCTCTCATTTTCAATCGATTACATAAGAATTAACAGAGTATTGTGATATTATACATATTATCACTACTGTCCAATAAAAAAGGGCAATTCGATCTTTGAAACAGTTGAATTATAGTCTTTTATGCAGTATTTTGCAATGAAACGGACTTGATTTTGTAACTTTGCAGCCAAAAAGAATTGGCTACTATGTTTCAAGACAAATATGTTTTCGCTCAACTTACTGCATTTCTGAATAGAACTCAGTTCAACAACTACGTACGCAAGTATGATGGCAACCGATACGTGAAACACTTCACTTGCTGGAACCAGCTTCTTGCAATGATGTTTGGGCAACTGAGCAATCGTGAGAGTTTACGTGACTTGATAGTTGCGTTGGAAGCTCATCGAGCTAAGCAATATCATCTGCGGCTTGGACGTAATACTATCGTAAAAGCAACTCTTGCTTATGCCAATCAGACTCGTGATTACAGGATTTTCGAAGACTTTGCATTCTATATGATGAAGGAAGCTTGCAAAAAGCGAGAAACCAACATTTTGAATATACCAGGAAAGAAGTATGCTTTTGATTCGACAACTATTCCGTTGTGTCTTGCAACTTTTCCATGGGCAAAGTTCAGAAGTAAGAAAGGAGGAGTCAAAGCACATGTCTTATATGACGTAGAAGCACAAGTTCCAGCTTTCTATACTGTGACCACAGCATCAAAGCATGATTCTACAGCAATGTCTTCAATTACGTATGAACCAAATAGTTACTACATTTTCGATAGGGCTTATGATACTTTCAAGGAACTTTATAAGATTCATCTTACAGGTTCCTACTATGTAGTCAGAGCCAAAACGAACTTGAAGTACAAAATGGTAAAATGGAAGCGAAGAATGCCAAAGAATGTACTAACTGATGCAGAAGTAAAACTAACAGGATATCTTTCCGAAAAGAAGTATCCTGAATCATTCAGATTCATTCGATACTACGATGAAGAAGATGATCGTGAGTTTACTTTTCTGACGAATGCAAAGCATCTTTCTGCGTTGGATGTCGCGAATCTATATAAAAAAAGATGGTTGGTTGAACTATTTTTCAAATGGCTAAAGCAGCATCTTAAGATAAAGAGATTCTGGGGCACAACGAAGAATGCTGTACGCATACAGATTAGTGTTTCCATTATCACTTATTGTCTCGTGGCTATTGTGCACCATGATATGCAATTGAAACGCTCGACATATGAAGTTTTGCAGATTCTAAGCATTTCATTGACGGACAAAACCCGTCTAAGAGATCTATTTGATAAGACTATTTTCAACGATGTCAAAGAACTCGATTATCCCCTTTTTAAGGGACTATTTGATTAATTAATTAACGTGTCCAATTTTTATTGGACACTAATGACATATTATATAATTATAATGAAGAAAATATTTATTGCAATATCTATATTACTCTTATCGTCGGGCAGCAAACTGGCTGCCCAGACGATAACTGAATCTAATGAGGCGTACAGAGAGTTTGTGCAGATAGCCAACAAGGATGGCGACAAGACTCAGATGTACGACGCACTTTACCGTTGCTATACAGCAACTTATGCCATAGTCACTCACTCAGAGAAGACTAGCGCCGAATATACACAGGCGATATACAACATGAAGAATCTCATCCCATTCCTGCCTAATGCGGCTGCTTACAACAGCAACAACCAAAGCGTGGGAAATGCCATCAAGTTTGCGCGTGCCTACGTAGATGTAGTCAGCTTGCCAGACTTTGCTGATGGGGGATACACTACTCAAAACGCATATTCACAGCTCTCATACTTCGCTGCTGCCAACCTGGTAAACCGCCGACAGTATGAGGAAGCCATACCATATCTGCAAGCCTATCTCCGCTCAGGCGACGAAAAGTATCGCAAGTCGGTATTCATGAACCTGATCAAGGCATGCGCCCAGTCAAACAAATACCAGCTTGCCGTCATCACATTGGAGCAGGCATCAGATAACTATCCTACCGACTATGACATCGTATCGTCGGCAGTGAACCTGTGCATTGACCACAAGGACAATGCCAACCTGCAGAAGTTCGTAGGCAAGGGTCTTGCCCTTCGTCCTGATGATGAAACCCTGCTCAATATCCAAGGAAAGCTTTATGAAGAAGGACACAACTTCGAACAGGCACTGGATATCTACAAGAAACTGCAAGTGGTTCATCCAAAGGCACTTGATGTGTTGAAACATCTCGCCATCAACAACTACAACATTGGTGTACAGAACTACAACAAGACCCTGGAGTTGAAGGAGAAAGATCCACATATCAAGAGTTTGCAGGAAACGTCTAAGGAATACTTCACCTATGCCGTGGGCCATCTCAAGAATATCATCATCAGCGACCCGCTGTCGCTGAAATATACCCAGGCACTCGCCGTGGCATACAACTGTATCGGCGACAAGGAAAACTTCAACATCATCAACAACAAGTTGGCATCATTGGGTGGAGGCAAGATTGAATCAAACTTCATTCCTCAACTCATAGAGTTCAATGGCGAAGTGAAACCATCCATTGCAGCCGTTGCCACACAACAACAGAGCACAGACGGCGACTCACAGGCCAAAGAAGATGAAAAGGGAATCCCGGCATATTCGGCATTCGCCATTCCATTCATCGAGAACCGCATCGACAAGTGGCAGCAGAAAGACAGCTACGAAACCCTGGATGAATATCGTGCCCGCATGACCGAAAAGAACCGCGACGCCAAGATTCAGGAGATGCAGAAACTGGCTCAGCAGGAATACATCAGCAAGTATGAATCGAGAGTGAACCTGCGCCATCTGGAATTGAAGCCATACGATGCAGATCACGAAGTGTTCCTGGTAACATCACCAGACGTTGGTGAAATGGTGGTTCCGGTGCCAAGAAGCAACAACGAGGCACGCATCTTCGCTTCCAACTGGAACGGAATGCAGTTTAAGAATCCTAAGTACTTCATTGACAAGGATCATCTGGCACTCGCCCAGCTCACCATCATCACCCCATCGGGCAAGGAATATCACTACGATAACGCAGCTGCGCTCAACTACACAGCCACCAACGTAGAAGTACACTTCGACCCTATCAATGCAGGAATGTTGGCAGCCAATACCAGCAATGCCAATAAGCAGACCATACAGCAGCAGAACGTGAAGTTGGGAACATCGGATGTGGATGAGAACATTCCAGAGAATCCTACAACCAACAACAAGACCTTTGCCGTGGTTATCGCCAACCAGAACTACACCAACGTAGCCGGCGTACCATTGGCACTGAACGATGGTCTTGCCTTCTCCAAGTATTGCGAGAAGACGTTGGGAATGCCTGCCGAAAATGTGCGCTACTATGCCGATGCCTCTTACGGAACCATGCTCCGCGCCATCCGTGACATCAAGAACATCGCAAGCGCCTTCAATGGCGACATCAACATCGTGTTCTACTATGCCGGACATGGTATTCCAAACGAAGCAACCAAGGATGCATACCTCCTGCCTACCGATGCCGATGGCACACAGACAGAAGGCTGCTACTCACTCAACAAGCTCTATACAGAGTTAGGCTCAACCAAGGCAAAGGAAATCGTAGTATTCCTCGATGCCTGCTTCAGCGGTTCCAAGCGCGAGGAAGGCATGCTGGCTTCAGCCCGTGGTGTAGCCCTGAAGGCAAAGCAGGAAGACCCTCGTGGCAACATGGTGGTATTCAGTGCTGCATCAGGCGACGAGACCGCCTTTCCATATTCAGCCAAGGGACATGGCCTCTTCACCTACTATCTCCTGAAGAAACTGCAGGAGAGCAAGGGAGATGTGAACCTCGGCGAACTGAGCGACTACATCTCGGAGAATGTGAAGCAGCAGTCGGTGGTTATCAACCGCAAGGTGCAAACCCCAACAGCTACCCCTTCTACCTGGATTGCTACAGGATGGAAAGAGATGACTCTGAAGAAATAGTGACTGGTAATCATAGCAGATAATATCTAAAATCAGCAATTATGAGACATTATATTTTCTTGATGATATGGATGCTCTTGGGCGTGGCTTCATCCGGCTATGCCCAGAAGACTAAAAAGGTGCATGGCGAGTACATCTACCACGCACCTGAAAACGTCTCTATAGAGCAAGCCAGACAAACGGCATTAAGCCGTGCGCAAATTCAGGCACTGGGCGATGAATTCGGCACCGTGGTGGCACAGCATAATGCCACCTTGATGAACAACACCAACGGTTCTACCCATACCGACTTCACCTCGCTGAGCAGCAGCGACGTAAAGGGAGAATGGCTCGAAACCATCGGTGAGCCCAAGTATGAGATAAGCTATGAGCAAGGTATGCTGGTAGTGAAATGCTCCGTAACCGGCAAGGCACGTGCCATTGTGGCAAAGCAAAACAACTATGTGGCAAAGATTCTCTGCAACGGCATAGAAGACCGCAACGAGGGTGAAAACTTCAAGAGCGGAGATGATCTCTATCTGGCTTACCAGAGTGCCACCAAGGGCTATCTCGCCGTCTATCTGATAGATGACAACAAGAATGCCTATTGCCTGCTGCCATACCAATCATCAAAAGATGGAAAGGTGGAGGTAGATGCCAACACCCGTTACGTATTCTTCAACCAGAAAACGGCTCAGCCGCTGTTTAATTCTTCTGATGTTGACGAATATACCATGACCTGCGATAAGGCGTCTGAAACGAATTATATCTACATTATCAGCTCTCCTAATCCTTTTATCAAGGCGATAGATAATGCCGTGGAAGGATTGCCAAGAGAATTGAAGTATGATGATTTCCAGAAATGGCTCTCCAAGAACCGCACAGCCGACAAGGATATGCAGGTGGAGATTAAGACGATTGTCGTAAAGAAATAAGTGGATTTACCGATAAGACTCAGGAATAGGAACATAATAAAAAAGCCCGGGACATTTGCCCCGGGCTTTTTTATTTTATGATTTCAAGTACGATGAATGCATTACAGTTTTCTGATTACAGATTCCAACTGCTCACCCAACCCGATGGTATAGCCCTGAGAAAGGAATACCACTCTATTGAAGGTATCAGAGATGGTGAAGATAGGCAACAGGTTCTTGTTCTGAAGCTTCATGTTCTCTACCATTTCCTTGCGGCAAGAGCCATCCTTGTCAATACCGAAAATGATGTTCTTTGGCAAGCCAGGGAACTCTGATATTCTGAACTTCTTGGCTGAAGCCTCATCCTCGAACAGGAGAACGATAGGACGATTCCACTTATCAAATACCTGTGCCACCTTGGCGATGTCCTTCAAGGCATGGTTGGTTGGCTCCTGTCCTACTCCAATCAATCCCATCACAAAGTAACCACGACCTGTCTGGCTCAAGAGACTTACTTCCTGGTTGCTTGGCAAGAGGATGAACTTCGACTCAGAATTGAAATTGCCCTTCACGGTAATCTCGGTCTCAGAGCTGCGCAAATGCATCTCTACCTTGGTGGTAGCCCCCTGCTTT